>JBIKRY010000090.1:0-15465 GCA_044348925.1 Bernardetiaceae bacterium | reverse complement strand
CTAGTTTTACTAATAAAGTTTATTTTTAACAAATAACTTAATTATAAAACATTACATTAAACACAAATAATTTGACAATGCTAACAAAAATAATTATCAATAATTTTAAGAAATTGGAAAATGTAGAGTTTCCTTTATCGCAATCCTTAGTAATTATTGGACCTAATAATTCGGGAAAATCAACAATTTTTCAAGCATTATGTTTGTGGGAGATTGGAGTTACTAATTATCTTGTGGCATCTAAGAAAAATGATTTGGATGGGCGTGGTTTTGTGGTAATAAATAGACGAGATTTATTAAACAGTCCTATTTCCGATGCTCGTTTTTTATGGAGAAATAAAAAGGTTACAGAATATTCAAATATAAAAACAAAACATATCAAGTTAGAGATAGAAATACAAGGTGAAAATAATGGAAAAAAATGGAATTGTAGAGTAGAATTTACATTTACTAATGCAGAGTCATTTACTTGTCGTGTGGTTTCAGGACGTAAAGAAATGGCTGATTTGTATGAAAATGGTAATGGTATTCATTTTGGTTTTTTACAACCAATGTCAGGTATTTCTTCGGTTGAAGATAAATTACAACAAGGTGCTATTGATAGAAGACTTGGCGAAGGAAAAACTGCCGAAGTGTTGAGAAATATTTGTTATGAAGTGTTATATCCTGAAACTAATAAGCTAAATAGTGAAAAATTAAATAGTGAAGAAAACTGGAAAAAACTTTGTGCTGCCATTAAATCCATGTTTGGTGCAGAACTGCAAAAACCAGAATTTATTAAAGTAAATGGCACAATTCAATTAGAATATATTGAAAACACTATTCGTTATGATATTTCTTCGGGTGGGCGTGGCTTTCAACAGATGCTATTATTATTAGCTTATATGTTTTCTTCTCCTAATACAGTTTTATTGCTTGACGAACCTGATGCACATTTGGAAGTAATTAGACAAAGACAGGCTTTTCAGTTGATTAATGAGGTGGCAAATCAAAATAATACGCAAATTATTATAGCCTCTCATTCAGAAGTTGTATTAGACGAGGCTGCTGATGCTTCAAAGGTTATTGCCTTAATAGAAAACCAAGCCATAGAATTAAATACTGCGTCTAATAGTCAGTCTTTGCGATATATTAAAAAAGCACTTACCGAAATTGGCTGGGAAAAGTATTATTTGGCAAAACAAAAAAATCACGTTTTATATATGGAAGGTTCGACAGACTTGCAGATGCTTTTACAGTTTGCAAATAAACTCAATCATAAAATTGAACCTATTTTAAGATTAGCAAATGTGCAATATACAGGTAATAATGTTCCAAATACGGCTGTTCAAAATTTTAAAGCCTTAAAAGAGTTTTTTCCAGATTTAAAAGGCATTGCATTATTTGATAGAATTGACAAAAATGCAGAAGATATTAAATCTTTAAAAGTTCTGTATTGGAAAAGACGAGAAATAGAAAATTATTTTGCTATGCCTGATATATTGCTTAAACACGCAAGTTTATTAATTTCAAAACATAAACATCTGGAAATCAGTGTATTAAAGAAGACAATGCAAGAATGTATAGAATTCTTGACTACACCTTTATATCTCAAAGACTTAAATCATCCATGGTGGAAAGATGCAAAATTGAGCAGTGATTGGCTTGATTTAATATTTCCTGAATTTTATAAAAGACTTAATTTGCCACAAGATTTCTATAAAAGAGATTATTATCAACTTATTAACTTGTTAGAATTAAAAAATATTGATAACGAAATTACTGAAAATTTGGATTTACTCTATGAAGTAATCAAATAATACAATTTCGCCTGTGGAGGCTTTGCTAAAATTGAATGAGATTAAGGGGTTGATGAAGTAAAGCACTAAACTTACTAAGTTTCGAAGACTTATTAAGTTTGGTGTTTTTTATACTATCGTTGAAATTCAAATCCATTACCACTGCCTTCTATTTTTAGATAACGCAGATTCAACTTTGAAAAGAAATTTTATTTTTATTTAAAATCTGTATTGGTGTATCAAAATTTAGTGTTTTTCTAGGTCTATTATTATTATTGAATCCAAGTTTTATACAAAATAAATATTAATTGGTTATTAATAGGAGATGACGAAATGGTATTGAATCCAGAAAAATAAGTAAAATAAAAATGTAAATGTGTATTTTTTCTTACATACTTTACTATAATTTTTTAGTCCAAAATATAAAAAAAAAATCATATTTTATATTTTATGTTTTTTTACTTTGAAAACGACTTTTCCAAACAAAAAACGTAGATACTGTCTTTAAGACTTGGAAAGTTTAAAAATGTCACTCCTATTGAAAGTTTCTTTAACTTTTATATCTTTAATTTTAGCGAAAAAAATTTTTTAGCGAAAATTCGCAAATTATTTTTTAATTTAGTAGCTTTGTAGCATATTCTAAACCCACAAAAATTCAAAAATTATGGTAGCAAGTATCGAAAAGAATATCGAGAATATGCCTTTAAGCACCTATAAAGCTAATGCGTATCCAAGCATTTTAAGTCCTTTGGCAGTTGAATTTTTAGAGAAATTACATCAACATTTTGAGCCTCGTAGAAAAGCCTTGTTAGCAAGACGTTTGGAGGTGCAAAAAGAATTAGATTTGGGTAAAAAGCCTAATTTTTTGCCCGAAACTGCAACCATTCGCAAGGACAAAACTTGGCAGGCAGCACCTGTTCCCAACGAATTACAAAATCGCAAAGTAGAGATAACGGGGCCTGTGGACAAAAAAATGATTATCAATGCACTAAATTCGGGTGCAAAGGTATTTATGGCAGATTTTGAAGATTCCAATTCCCCAACTTGGGAAAATTGTTTGGAAGGGCAGGCAAATTTATATGCAGCTATTCGCAGGGAGATAGATTATACAGCTGAAAATGGAAAAGTATATGCTTTGCAAGCAAAAACCGCAATTTTGATGGTAAGACCACGAGCTTGGCATCTGTCCGAAAAAAATTTTTTGGTAGGAGCAGAGCCTATTTCTGCATCTTTGTTTGATTTTGGCTTGTTTTTTTTCCACAATGCAAAGCAATTAATCCAACAAAATACAGCACCTTATTTTTATTTGCCAAAAATGGAAAATCATTTGGAGGCAGCACTTTGGAATGATGTATTTGTGTTTGCACAACAAGAAATGGGTATTCCTGTTGGAACTATCAAAGCTACTGTTTTGATAGAAACCATTTTGGCAGCTTTCGAAATGGACGAAATTATCTATGCTTTGCGGGAGCATATTGCAGGTTTGAATGCGGGACGTTGGGATTATTTATTTAGTGCCATCAAAAAATTCGCAAAAAACGCAGATAATATTTTCCCAGACAGGTCGCAATTAACCATGCAAGTGCCTTTTATGTCGGCATACGCAAAATTGTTAGTCAAAACTTGTCATACAAGAGGGATTCACGCCATGGGTGGAATGGCTGCATTTATTCCAAATCGAAAAAATGAAGAAATTAATAAAAATGCTTTTGCAAAAGTACAAGCCGATAAAAATTGGGAAGCTAAAAATGGTTTTGATGGCACGTGGGTAGCACACCCAGACCTTGTGCCTATTGCATTGACAGAATTTGAACAAGTTTTGGCAGAAAACCCTAATCAAAAACAAAATTTACGCACAGATGTAGAGGTTTTGGCAGAAGAACTGATAAATTTTGAGGTAGTTGGTGGAAAAATTACCGAACAAGGTTTGAGAATGAATATATATGTTGGCATTTTGTATATAGAATCGTGGCTAAATGGATTAGGTGCAGTAGCAATAAATAACTTAATGGAAGATGCTGCCACTGCCGAAATTTCAAGGTCGCAAGTTTGGCAATGTTTGCGGTATGCTGCAAAACTTGAAGATGGACGAAGGGTAGATGCAAACTTGTATGAACAATTATTGCAAGAAGAATTGCAAAAAATTAAGGAATTGGTAGGCGAATTGCGTTATGCGACAGGAAAATTTGAAATAGCTGCAAAAATATTTGATGATTTGGTACAGGCACCAAATTTACAAGATTTTTTGACTATTCCTGCCTATCAACAGTTATAAAATCTAAGTTGTGTAATAGTAGTGCGTGGCTCCAGCTACGCACAGTATTTTTCTGCCGTTGGCTGTGTCCTCACGCCAACTCCACCAGCACGTCAAAGGTACATTGAAAAGCTACTTTTGTTAATTTATTACCTATTTTTGTGTGATAAAACTAATAAAAGTAGTTTCTTTGGGCAAGTTTGACGTGCTGGTGGAGTTGTCAGTGAGGACACTGACAACGGCAGAAAAATTATACTACGCACAACGGGGGGAGTAACAAAATAACAAAATTATATTCTTTGTTACAGAAAAAAATATAATGTCCTTTTTTTTGTTCTATAAAAAAAGCTATGCTTTTATTATTTAGCAGAATTGCGGATTTTTTTACATAGTTACCAACACGTCAAACTTGCCCCAAAAACTACTTTTTTCAGTTTTATCACACAAAAATACGCAATAAACTAACAAAAGCAGCTTTTCAATGTATCTTTGACGTTATAGTGGAGTGGTTTGTGCGGACACAAACCACGGCAGGAAAACTCTAAGAATGAATAAAAATACTTAAAAGATAGCTAATTAAAAATCAAGTAATTAACCCAGCATACATTCGTACATTACTAAAGATTTACCAAGTCTTAAAGGCTTTGTAAATTTGGTATTCTGTCATTGTTTGTGTCAAACCTAAATAACAAGTTATTGATTTTGTTATTAAATCCTCACACCAATTACCAAAATATCATCTCTTTGCTCTGTTCCTGCCATGTGTTTTTGTAATTGTTCTTGTAAAATTCCTTTTTGTTGTTCCATTGATAAATCTTGAATTTGTTGCAATAAATCAATAAATCTTTTCTCTGAAAAATTATTGCGTGCTACATCATTTTGGTCTGCAAATCCATCAGAACTTAAATATAAAGCACTGCCTTTTGATAGAATAAGATTTGTAGCTTCAAAAGATTTTATACTCTTGGTTATTCCGCCAACATTTCTGCGACTTCCGCCAACTTTTTCTATTTTTCCGTCATTTGTATAAATTAAAGGACGTTTGGCTGCTGCAAAAGACAATACACAATTTTCATTTTCATAATGCCAATGCGTAATGGCAATATCCATTCCTTCGTTATTTTGGGTTTGCTCTTGTTGCAAAACGGCTTTAATTTCTTCATGTAATTTTGTTAAAATTTCGGAAGGTTCTGCAATACCCATCAAACGAATGATACGGTCTAATAGTGCTGAGCCAATCATGGTAAGCATAGCACCTGACACACCATGACCTGTGCAATCTGCCACAATCAAATACTTTTTACCATCAATTTCATTTGCCCACCAAAAATCTCCCGAAACAATATCTTTCGGTCTGAATAACACAAAATGTTCCCCAAATAATTCTTTCATTTTAGCTTTTGGTGGCAAAATTGCTTTTTGTATCATTTGTGCTGCCTCAATACTCTTGCTTATTTTATTAGTATATTGTTCTAATAAATTATTTTTGTTTTCTAATAAATCTCTTTGTGCAAGAATTTCTTCTTGGGTTTGATAAAGTTCTTCATTAGCTGTTTGAATTTCCTGGTTAGCATCTTGTAAATTTTTATTTTTATTTTCTATTTCTAGTTTTTGAGAAGCAAGTAGTTGATTGGATTTTTGCTTTTGCCGTAGGCTAAATACCACCAAAGCAACAATAAAAATCAGGGCAGACGAAAGCACTAAAAAAGTATTTCGTATGTTTTTTTGGTCAGCTACTTCGGCTTCGTAAGCCAATGCTTTCTTCTCTTGTTCTAATCTATTTTTTTCCTCCTGAATTTTCAGATTTTTTGCTTCTAATTGTGATTTTTGTGCCAGATTGTATAGACTATCTTGTTTGCGTTTGTCTTTTTCAGCACGTGCCAGTGCGAAGAGCTGGTTTGCTTCGGCTTGTTTTTTGGTAATTTCCAATTCTCGGGCTTGCTTTTCGGCATTAAGTTTCTTGAGTTCATTGTCTTTGGTTAACAATGCCACTTCTTTTTCTTTCTTATCTAGTGCAGCCCTTGCCTCCAAATTGCCTATGGCTTTGGCTTTCTCTACATTAAAAAGGCTGTCATTCATTTGTTTGTAGAGTTCATAATATTCCAATGCTTTTGAGTATTCGGATTTACGTTTATAAATCAAATAAAGGGTATGACAAAGCATTTTTTTCTCTGCTAATGCCTTTATTTCTTGCGCTATTCGAAAACCTTCTTGCGCATATTCCAAACTCTTGTCGTAGTCTTTTTGTTGAAAATATACGTCCGCTAAACCCTCAAGAGCATAGGTAGAATTCAATTTATCATTAATCACTTTTTGAATATTCAAATTGCGTTCAAATGTTTCGATTGCTTTAACCCAGTTTTTTTCAATAGAATAGATTTTAGCTATGTTATTCAAGCAAGTTGCAATTCCTGACTTGTTGTTAAATTCCTCATAAACTTGAAGACTTTTTTGATAAAATTCTAAAGCTAAACTCATATTTCCTTGAATTCGATAAACAGTACCCATGTTGCTAAACGTAGGAGCTAAACCTTTTCTATCTCCTATCTCTTCTTTCATCTTGACACTCTTATTCCAATATTCTAATGCTAACAGATAATTATCTTGTTCTCTATAAATAAGCCCGATATTATTCAAACTAGAAGCAACTCCTTTTTTATCTTTAATTTCTTCAAATTTTTGTAAGCTTTTTTGATAAAATTCTAGTGATACTGAATAGTTGCCTTTAATATAATTACCGCCTCCAATTATATTGTAGCTTTTTGCTAATCCTCTCGAGTAATTCATAGACTCACTTTTTACCAGGGCTTTTTGTGTAATTTTGATACAAGTATCAGGTTTATTATTTCGGTATTCCCATGCAATATCAAGTAAACTTAGTATAGATATTGTATCATGTTTAGCATTTAGATAAACAATATTCAGACTGTCCAAAACTTTTTTATTTTGGGCAAAAGAATGAGATATAAATCCTAAAAATAGGCATATTATCAATACTTTTCTCATAAGGTAATATTTTGGTAAAGCAATGTAATCATAAAAATAAACAATGTAGATTAAATTTTGAAAAAAAGTGATGCAATGGAAACATATAGAAAATACCTAACAAATCTTACAACCTCACCCCAACCACCAAAATATCATCTCGTTGTTCTGTTCCTTCAATATATTTTGTTAATTGTGTTTGCAATATTTCCTTTTGCTGTTCCATTGGTAAATCTTGAATTTGTTGCAAAAGATTGACAAGCCTTTTTTCAGAAAAATTATTTCGTTTTATATCATTTTGGTCGCCATAACCATCGGAACTTAAATACAAACAAGTGCCTTTAGACAAGGTAAAAGTCTTATTTTCAAAAGATTTCATACTATCTATTTTACCACCAATATTTCTGCGGCTTCCTGCAATTTTTTTTCGCCATTGTTTGTGTCACACAAACAATTCCACCAGCACATCAAACTTGCACAAAGAAACTACTTTTTCAGTTTTAGCACACAAAAATAGGTAATAAAATTAACAAAAGTAGCTTTTCAATGTACTTTTGATGTGCTAATAGAGTGGTTTCAATTCCATTGCGGGTTTGACACAAACAATGGCAGAAATATCTTTTTTTGTGTGTTGGTAATTGCACTTTCAAATTTTGCCTTAGATTATTCTTATTTTTTGTTAAGATAAACAAAAAATAATTAAAATATAGTAATTTTGTGTGTATGAAATAGTAATTACAGAATTTAATTACATAATTTCAAAAGTCATTGCCAAAAGGTCTGTGCTACATTTGTAAAAATTAAGCAGAGAATTGTTGTAAATACCTATGTTTTTTAGAAAAAAAACGGAAGAAACCGAAACAGATTGGATAGAAGGTTGCCGACAAAACAAACCCAAATCGCAAGAAATGTTGTATAAACATTACTACAGCTATGCTATGACTATTTGTTTGCAATATAGTAAAAACGAGGAGGAGGCAGCCGAAATTCTTAATGATAGTTTTTTCAAAGTATTTACAAAAATGCAACAATATGATAAAAAACAAGCATTTCGCACTTGGTTACGCAAGATTATTGTGCATACAGCTATTGATTATTATCGCAGATACCATAAAAAATTGTATGTAAATATCGAAGATATAGCACCTGTTGAGCAAGAAATATCTGTAGATATACTAAGTACACTTTCGGCAGAAGAAATTATTCGAGTCTTGCAACGTCTGAACGAAAATCAACGTATAGTGTTTAGTTTATTTGAAATAGAAGGCTATTCGCATGAAGAAATTGCCGAAATATTAGGAATAACTACAGGAACTTCACGTGCTACTTTGTCAAGGGCTAAAGCATTTCTAAAACAACAGTTGGAAAAACAAGCACAGGCAGAAAATTTAAGTAATTGAAGTGATTAGATATGGTAAAATATTTTTAGACAGCATATTCACAACTACCAATGAATAAAAATTTACGTAATAAATTAGCAGGCTATGAACCAGCCTATAACCCACAACATTGGGAACAGCTTTCGCAAAGATTGGCAGAGGCAAACAAAAGGCGTAGCTATTGGCAATATGCTATAGCTGCTTCGATAACTTTGTTGCTTGGCGTTGGAATAGGTATGTTTGTATCCGAAAAAAATAGTCATTTAATTACTAATTTCGTTACAAAAGATACCTTACAAACAAGTATTGCAAGCCAAATAAACAAGGAAAATAAGCCTTTATCCAATAATTTACACAGCCACAAAGCTCAAAACGAAAACAAAAAAGGCATACAAATAGCAAAAACAGAAATAGAAATTTTGCCAAAAATTACCCAACAAAATCAAAAAAACAGCAAACAAATTTTCAAACATACACAAATTTTTAGGGCTAAAACTACTATTGCAAAACAGACAAATAGGGTAGAAGGGGACTTTGCAAAACCAAATACACCAATACAAAGCCTTAATAATGCTACCGATTTGCAAAAAATACCTACAAATACTACCAACAAGGCAGAAGAAAGATTATTGCTTACCGAGTTGAAAGGTTTGCAAGCTATGGCATTGTTGCCTAAAGATACTACAAAAGTTCGAATGGCGTATTATCAAGCAAAACATACAGAAGGCAAATTTTCAAAAACCAAATTACCTTTTCGAATTGGTATTGCTGCTTTACCAATGCAAAGCCGTTGGACAAATAAAAACTCGGCAGAGGCTACAAAAGGAATGATTTTACCGATTGCCTTATTAGTGGAATGGCGAATTAAAAATTTTGTGGTAGGTACAGGATTAATGGTTTCGAGTTATACGGTAGAAAGTCCAAAAGAACAAAGTTTGTCTTTGGTAATTGATTCTACCTATAAATTGAATACGTATTTGTATGCACAACAGCAATTACAGGAGTTGATTATTCCTATTTCTTTGCGGTATGATTGGCAAAGAGGCGAAAAAAATACGTGGTTTGTGGCTGCAAATATACTCAATTCCTATCTATTTGCCGAGAATGCACGCCAAACTACTGTAGCAAATTATTCTACCAATGATTTTGCTACGAACACGATAAATAATTCACAAAAACAAGTGAGTTATGCCGAACAGAAACAGATGAAAAATATTTTGCAATTTTGCACCGCCTTACAAATACAAGTAGGTTATGAAAGAAATATTAGTAAACATTTTTCTTACCAAATAGAGCCATTTTTTAGGCTAAGTTTGCGAGGACAAACCGCCAATGATTTGCGAGGATATGCTGCGGGTTTGTCTTTGCGAATGAATTATATGCGGTAAAATTTTTATGTATTGTCCAAATTTATGCAATTATTTTCGCAAATTTTATCTTATTCTTTGTTGCCTTTTGGCGTGTTGTATGATGGAGTAACCAGCATACGAAATTTTTTGTATGACAAACAGTATTTTGCAAGCCAAAAAACTACAATGTTTTCTATTTGTGTAGGAAATTTGCGGGTTGGAGGCACAGGCAAAACGCCACATATAGAATATTTGGTTAGATTGTTGGCAGATACCTATCAAGTAGCCACGCTAAGTCGAGGTTATGGCAGAAAAACAAAAGGGTTTTTGGTGGCAGACAGTACAAGCAATGCCGAAAAAATAGGTGATGAGCCTATGCAATTTTTCCTAAAATTTGGCAATAAAATCAAGGTTTTTGTAGGAGAAAAAAGAGTAGCAGCAGCAAACAAAATTCAAGCATTATTCCCAAATATAGAAATACTTTTGTTAGATGATGCCTTACAACATCGAGCTATAGTAGCTAATTTTACCATTATTTTGACAGATTATCAACAGCTTTTTTATCAAGATTTCTTGATGCCTATGGGCAGGTTGCGAGAAAATAGAAAAGGAATTAATCGGGCAGATGCTATTATCATTAGCAAATGTCCAAACGAAATTCCCAACAGTACCAAAGCCGAGATTTTAGACAATATTGCGACCTATACCCAAAATAAAATACCTGTTTTTTGGTCTTCGATAGTTTATTTGCCTTTAGTGCCTTTATTGGATAGTACAGAACCGCCAAAAAGCCAAAATGTAATTTTATTGACAGGGCTTGCCAATAGTGAAAGTTTGCAAAAACATATAGCAAAAAATTATAACTTGTTGAAAAACATAGCTTTAGCAGACCACCAAGCATATAGTTTAACAGATATAGAGTTTTTGTTAGAAGAAAATAAAAAATATGCTACACAAAATCCAATTTTTATTACTACCGAAAAAGATATGGTAAAATTGCAAAATCCTTTGTTTTATGAATTATTGCAACAAATATCTATGTATTATTTGCCTATTTGTGTCAAAATTTCAGATGATTTTGATAAATATTTGTTAAAAATAGTAGCAAAGTAGTTTTTTATCTACTGTAACTTGCGTAGCAACACAAATTATCTATTGATATATTTCTAAAAATTGAATTTGTAAACTATTTTTTATTGAATTTTTACCTAACTTGCAAAAAAATACTTCTTTATGTCTATTTCTCGCATCAATCAATATTATATAGAACTCGAAAGATTAAAACAACGAGACAATAAAAATGAACTTTCGATTAAATCAGCTTTTAGGAGCTTAATAAGTTTTTATTGTCGCCCAAAAGACCTTGAAATTATAGAAGAACAAACATTATTAGAAAGTAGAAAAGCACCTGATGGCGTATTAAAAGATGCTGCGGGTTTTATTTATGGTTATTGGGAAGCAAAAGACGAAAAAGATGATATAGACGCAGAAATTATCAAGAAACAAAGAATTGGCTATCCAATGTTTAATTTTTTGATAGAAAATTCTATTGAGGCGGTGCTAATTCAAGGAGAGAAACGGACAAAAATTAAAATGTCTGATAGGGAAGATTTGCATCATTTATTGATAGAATTTGTCAATTTTGAAACCGTTGAGAATAAAGTATTTAAGCAAACTATTAAAAAATTTCAAGAAGATTTGCCACAAATCATTGAAGTTTTAAGAGGAATGATAATAAAAGAAAGTGATACAAATGCCCTTTTTATTGCTGAAAAATCTAACTTTTTTTATTTGTGTAAAGATGCTATTAATCCAGCTATCAAAATTTCGGACATTGACGAAATGCTAATACAACATATTTTAACGGAACAAATTTTCAAATCTATTTTTGATGATGAGATGTTTCATTCAGAAAATAATATTTCAAAATCTTTAAATGCTATTGAAACTACATTTTTTGTGAGTGATACAAAACGTAAAACCTTATCGTCTTTGCAACCTTATTACACACAAATTAAGGCAAGGGCAACAGCAATGCAAGACCATAACCAAAAGCAAGATTTCTTAAAATATATTTACGAAAATTTTTATAAGGCTTACAATCCCAAAGCTGCCGATAAATTAGGCATTGTCTATACGCCAAAAGAAATTATCAAATTTATGCTCGAAAGTACAGATGTATTATTAGAGAAACATTTTAGCAAAACTATTGCCGATAAAAATGTGCATATCATTGACCCTGCAACAGGAACAGGGACTTTTATTACAGATTTGCTAAATTACATACCTTTGCAAGATTTAGAGTATAAATACAAAAATGAAATTCACGCCAACGAAATTGCAATTTTGCCATATTATATTGCAAATCTAAATATTGAATATGTTTATAAAAATAGAACAAAAAATTATGAAGAATTTAAGAATATTTGTTGGGTTGATACCTTAGAAACGTATGGTTTTTGGTCGAAAGGGCAACAAACTATCAAACACGGACTTACCGCAGTGAATACAGAAAGAATAAAAGCACAAAATACGCAACGAATTTCGGTAGTTATTGGAAATCCACCTTATAATGCAAACCAACAAAACGAAAATGATAACAATAAAAATCGGGAATATTTTGAAGATTATAAGAAAAAAACAGGTGGAATTGACGGAAGAATAAAAGAAACTTACATCGACAAAAGTGAGGCACAAAAAACCAAACAATATGATATGTATAAACGGTTTATACGTTGGGCTTCTGACCGTATAGACGAAAAAGGCATTATTGCTTACATCACAAACCGTAGTTTTATTGACAAAAGACAAGATGATGGTTTTCGAAAATGTGTGAGTGAGGAGTTTGACGAGTTGTATATTATTGATTTGGGTGGTGATATTCGAGATACGAATGAAAATTCGAAGGCAAATGTTTTTGGAATAATGACAGGTGTAGCCATTACTTTATTTGTGAAAAAAGAACTTAAAAACAAGGAGGACAAACGCAAATGTAAGATTTTTTACACAAAAATAGCAGGTGAAACTGCCAAAGAAAAATTAGATTTATTGCGAGAAAAAGAATTGCAAAGCCTTAGTTTTGAGATAATTAGACCAGACAAAAAAGGAAATTGGCTCAACAAAACGGATAATGATTTTTATGAATTGTTGCCACTTGCCGATAAAAAAGTGAAACTTAATGCAGAAGGAGCAGCTTTTGATAAAGCTGTTTTTAAATTATTTTCTTTGGGTGTTGTTACAAATCGAGATGAATGGGTTTATGATTTTGATAAAGAAAATTTATTGAAAAAGTTAGACTTTTTCCAAAAAACGTATCACGAATACCAAGAAAAATTTAAGATGGAGGGTGCAGAACAAATATGGGCAGAATATGAAAGTGTACGTAAAAAGAAAAATCCAGATGCAAAACCGCCTAAAATTATTGACGAGCCAAGTATTTGGACAGAACAAATAAAGTGGACAAGAGATGTTAAAAAACAGTTTTTAGACAACCAAAAACTTAAAATTAACAAGAGTAAAATTATTAAAATTCTTTATAGACCTTTTGTCAAAAAAAACTTGTATTTCAGCCAAAATTTGAATGAAATGCAATATCAGATGCCACGTATTTTTGGCAAAAATGGTAAATCAAAAAATAAGATTATTGCTTTTGTTAATTCGGCAAGTTTAAAATCATTTCATTGCATTGCCTCGAATAAAATTGTTGATTTGCATTTTACAGGTGATACAAACTGTTTACCTCTCCATATTTATACGGAAAATGGCGAAAAGCAAGAAAATATTACAGATTGGGCTTTGGCTTATTTTCGTTATTATTATGAACAACGGAGTTTAGGAGTTTCAGTTGCGGACTTAGGTTTTTCGGTTGTTTCGGCACATATTACAAAAAATTACGCAACACTAAGCCCCCTAACCCCCGAAGGGGGAACTGACAAAAATACGTCAAAAATTACCCCTTCGGGGACTGGGGGGCTTATTTGCAAAGAAGATATTTTCCATTATGTTTATGCGGTTTTACATTCGCCTGCATATAGGCAGCAATATGAACAAAATTTAAAGCAAGATTTTCCTCGTATTCCTTTGTACGATAATTTTGATTTTTGGGTAGAAAAAGGAAGGGTTTTAATGGAATTGCATATAAATTATGATATGCCACAAAAGATTACATCTTTCGAGAAAGATGTAATCTTTACACCTCTTTTACAACGCAAAGATATTAACTTAGAAGTTTTTAAGGCACAAAAACAGGGTAAAAAAGTATTAGGTAAAGATTTATTAGTAAAGGAAACTAAATTATTTGAGGAAAAAGAAGTTGATTATTTCAAAATTTTGCCAATTCTTAAACTGAAAGGTAATGTGATAGAAATAGACGAACTCACCACTTTATCGGGAGTTCCTGCGGAGGCTTTGGAATATATGCTCGGTAATAGAAATGCTATTGAGTGGATTTTAGACCAATACAAACCCTATAAATCTGATGACAAGGTTATTCAAGAACAATTTAATCCTTATCAATTTGAAGATTATAAGGAGGAAGTCATTGAATTGTTGCAAAAAGTGTGTTGGTTGAGTGTGGAAACAATGAAAATTGTGCGGGAATTGTAAACAAGTAATGTAGGTTGCGTAGTAGTATTTAGCTTATTTATTCCAACCCTTGTTAAATCTTGCTAAATAAGTCTGTTTAGATAGGCAAAATGTTATCGAATTACTAATTTTAGCATTGTAGCAAAAAAAATGGCACTATATTCGTACTTTTTGTAGAAAAAAACACTACTTTTGCGGTGTTTTACATTTAAAATAGTTATAAACCTTATTATCACCCATGAAAAAAATAGTTGCTGGCATATTTATCGTATGTTTAACCTTGATTAGTAACCTTGCAGTTGCTCAACATTCAACTCCTAAAATAGGCTATACAAGTATGTATAACATTTTTGTTGCACTTCCAGAAGCAAAAGTAGTAGAAAGTGAATTAAAATCTTACCAAACTCAATTGGAAACACAAATGAAAAGTATGAGTGACGAGTTTGAAAAAAAATTTAAAGATTATCAAGCAAAAATAGAATCTCTTGCACCTGCCATTAGAGAGGTAAAAGAAAAAGAATTGCAAACTTTGCGTCAAAGTATTACCGATTTTGAACAAAAAGCACAACAAGATTTGCAGAAAAAACAACAAGCATTGACAGACCCTGTTTATACAAAAATTCAAAAAGCTATTGACGAAATTGCAAAAGCAGAACATTATACTCACGTAGTTAGCTCTGATGTAAGTGGTTTTCCTGTATTATTGTTTGCTTCTGAAGAATTTGATTTGACAAACAAAATTATCTTAAAACTTGGCGGTACAGTGCCTCCAAAAACTCCTGCAACTACAGGCGGTAAATAAGCAAATATATTTGTAACTATTGGTACGTTGGCAAGGGTGCTTTTCGCACCTTGACAAGCGTAAAAAAGTGGTTTTTCTACGTTTGTCAAGGTGCGAAAAGCACCCTTGCCAACGTAGAAAAATAAATACGTAAAAAGTTACATATATTAGAGTTTATGAATAATTTGTATAATAGACTTTAGTCTGTTTTTAAGTAGTTGAAAATCAATAACTTGCACAGACTAAAGTCCAATGCTCAGCAATTCCCACTTTGGCACTTTATTCCAATTTTACCCTATAGGCATTTGCCAACTCTTGGTAGAGTTGTGCGAAATTTTCACAGGATTTGAAGAAA
>JBIKRY010000089.1:0-15467 GCA_044348925.1 Bernardetiaceae bacterium | reverse complement strand
ACGACCACGTACACGAAAATCTTTGACCGTAGAAAAATAAGAGCTAACATCCATAGAGCTAAAATAAATCCAAAAATAATGTTAATTTTGATGCGGAAAACCTATATTGTTTGTAAGTTTTCCGCATCAAAATTATTTTAACTACATAGCTAACATTAGTTACAAAAAAAGTTAAAATATATGCTATTTTTAAATATTTTGCTATATTTGTAGATAGTAAGTATATTATATTATTTTAAATAATACTACCATGACAACAAAAATTGTTTTAGCTTTTGCTTTCGTAACTGTATTAGGTTTTGCAGGCTTACAAGCAAAAAATTATGTGGAGGCAACTAACCATACAGAACAGGAGGATGATGGTAAAAAGAAAAAGAAAAAAACAGCCACCACCACAACGGCAAGTACCACAACTGTAGAGAAAACAGAAGACTGTTCTCCTGAAAAAAAGAAATCTTGTTGTGCCTCAAAAAAAACCTGTAGCACTACCACAAGTACTCCAGCACAATAAATTTAGTAAAACATAGTAAAGTCTAATAAATAAATAAAGAAAAATCATTTGTAATTTTTTGTGCATTAGACTTTACTATATAATTTATATAATTCTCATTGATTATTTTATGAAAAAAAAGATTTCAAGCCAACAAATTTTCGCCTATACTTTATTGGCAGCTTTTGCAGCACCAACCCTTATTTATGTATTTTCTTGGTTTTCGGAAGGACGAAAAAGCAATGAAAAAGCCGAAATATTAGCAGAATATACCAAAACAGAAAATAAAACAACTGCTAATTTTTTTAAGGAGGGAGAATTGGAAATATGGACAAAAGAACAAACAGCTATCAAAAAAATAGACATAGAAGTAGCCAAAACAGATGCAGAAAGAGCACAAGGCTTGATGTATAGACAAAGTTTGGGAGAAACACAAGGTATGTTATTCTTATTTGACAAAGAAGAACCGCAATCTTTTTGGATGAAAAATACGTTTATTTCCTTAGATATTATTTATATCAATGAAAAAAAAGAAATTGTACGGATTGTAAAAATGGCACCAGTCAAATCTGAAGCCCCAATTCCATCTGTTTTACCAGCAAAATACGTATTAGAAGTAAATGCAGGATTTTGCGACCGTTATCAAATAAAAGAAGGCAATACAGTTACATGGAATGAAATAAATTTATAATTTAATTATTTTTATTTATTTATTTATTACATCATGTAATTTGCATAGCAACACCCGTCTATTTGCCTGAAGGCGAATGAAAGTATCTATCACAAAATATTAACAATTACAACTATGGACGAAACCTTAAAAATTTTACTTGCCATTGCTTTTGGAGCTTTGTATTTTTGGGTGCTATCACGCCGCAAAAAAAAGCCTGCAAAACCAGATGAAATTATCCCTCCTGTAACAAAAATAATTGCCCCAAATATTCGACCAAAAACCACTTTTGGAAAAGTTTTGGCAGATTTGGAAAATTCGATAGACAAAGAAATTAGCCAACTCAAAGGCGTAGAAGTATCTAAATCAGACATTAAAAATCCACTTGCATTAATGCGGAAAGAAAAACCTGTGTCGATGAGTATCAGCGAAGAGAAAAAACTCAAAGCAGAAATCAAAGAACGAATAGAAGGTGGCAAAAAAAGAGCAAGTGAAAAAATAGATGATTTTAATGCCGAAGTAGATGCCGATGATTTGATGAATGACCTTAGAGATAAGGCATATAAACTACAACAAAATGCCGAACACCCAATAGTAAAACTCTCCAAAGATGCCGATAATCTCAAAAATGCGGTAATTTTGGCAGAAATATTACAAAAAAAGCACTAAAATTCTATCTCTTATTCTAAAAATTACGTATAAGAAAATAGAATAAGATTTTATATTAGGTAAAATACGAAATTGTTTTACCTATTTTCACAACAAAAAATCATAAAATTATGCAAATGATTTGGCATTTTCTTCTCTATGCAGTTGCTATTTTTGTTACAGCACGCATAGTGCCAGGGGTAAAAATGAAAAGTTTTGTTACAGCCATTCTTGTAGCAGTGCTTATTGGTATTGCGGGTATTATTGTTACACCAATACTAAAATTTATTACCTTTCCTATCAATTTTGTTACACTTGGGTTATTTACTTTTGTTATTGATGCCATCATTATTATGGTAATAGATAAATTTTTAGATGATTTTGAGATAGACGGTTTTGGTATGACCTTTATTTATACCTTGGTTTTAGCTCTTATCAATATGGTGCTAACAAAAATATTTTAGTTTTTAAAATTAGACATTATTAAGATTTATAGCATAGAATTTAGTCTGTGCCTGTAAGTTTTTGATTACCAATAGTTTACAAGTACAGACTAAAGTCTATGCTACAGAACTTAATAATATCTATTAATACAAATTATTCGTGTTTAAACTTTCTAAGCCTTAAAACTTAGAAAGTTTTTTGTTTGTAGTGTACCACAAATTTTGTTTTTCGTTAAGTTTCTGTTATTTTTTTATGCTCTTATTTGTGTTATAGAAAACTACAGACCAAGTAAATTACAAAATTTGTTACACTAAATTATATATTTTATTCTAAAATACACTTTAAAATTCTTAGATATGAAAGCACCCATTGCAAATAAACAAGCAAAAGAAATCACCACCCATAACCATACTCGAATAGACAATTATTATTGGTTGAATGAAAAAGAAAATCCCGAAACTATTGCCTATCTCGAAGCCGAAAATGCTTATACAGAAGCAATGATGCAAGATACCAAAGTTCTACAAGAACAACTTTTTGAGGAAATGAAAGGCAGAATCCAAGAAGATGATTTTTCTGTGCCTTATTTGTTAGGAAATTATTGGTATTATAGTCGTTATTATACAGGAATGGAATATCCTCTTTTTTGTAGAATTGCAGAAAAACCAAGTAATTTTGGGGATAGTAAAACTTTTCAAAATGAACATATCTTCTTGAATGTCAATGAATTAGCAAAGGAATATTCTTATTTTTCTGTAAATAGTTTGGCAATTAGTCCAAAAGAAAATTTGCTTGCATACGCCGAAGATACTGTTAGCCGAAGAATTTATACCATTCGCCTAAAAAATTTAGTAAGCAACCAAAATTTAACAGATACCATCATAGAAACCTCTGGAACTGTGCTTTGGGCAGATGAGCAAACTATTATTTATGTAAAAAAAGATGTAGAATCTTTGCGAGATTATCAAGTTTTTAGACACAAAATAGGCACAGAACAGGCAGAAGATGAACTTTTATTTGAGGAAACAGACGATACTTTTTATGTAGATTTGAGTTTGGCAAAGTCTAAAAAATATATTTTTGTCCATTCCATTAGCACTTTGACAGACGAAGTACAATTTTTAGATTTGACAAACCCAAACGGAAAATTACAAATTATAGAACCTCGAACTCGTAATCTGAAATACAGTGTAGAACATTGGGGCAATGATTTTATTATTCGTAACAATGAAAATGCAGAAAATTTTAAAATTGCCAAAACTCCTATTACCAAGCCTCAAAAAGAAAATTGGACAGAAATCATAGCCCATGATGCCAATGTTTTTATCGAAAATTTTGATGTTTTTGAAGAATTTTTGGTTATTGAAAAACGAGAAAATGGACTCATAAAATTTCAAATTTATTCGTGGAAAGATTTTGGCAAACCTTATGAAGTGGAATTTGATGAAAATACGTATTTGGCATATTTAGACATCAACAATGAATTGCATAGCACAGAATTACGATTTGTTTATACGTCTTTAACTACGCCAAGCTCTGTTTTTATGTATAATATGCAAAATAAACAAAAAACTTTGCTCAAACAACAAACCGTTTTAGGTAATTTTGACAAAAATAATTACCAATCTGATAGAATTTGGGCAACAGCTACCGATGGCACAAAAATTCCTATTTCATTAGTGTATCACAAAAATACCGTTTTAGATGGTACTGCACCATTATTGCAATATGGTTATGGTTCGTATGGTATTACCATAGATGCTACTTTTTCGTCTGCACGTTTGAGCTTATTGGATAGAGGTTTTGTCTATGCCATTGCACACATACGAGGCGGGCAGGAACTTGGTCGCCAATGGTACGAAAACGGAAAATTGTTACAAAAAATGAACACATTTACCGATTTTATTGCAGTTTCGGAACATTTGATAAGCCAAAAATATACGAATAAAAACAGGCTTTTTGCTTACGGTGGTAGTGCTGGAGGTTTGTTGATGGGTGCTATTATCAACTTGCGGGCAGATTTATATATGGGCATTATAGCTGCTGTGCCTTTTGTAGATTGTGTTACTACGATGCTTGATGATACAATTCCTCTCACAACCTTTGAGTATGATGAATGGGGAAATCCTAACGAAAAAACATATTACGACTATATGCTCAGCTATTCTCCCTATGATAATGTGGTTGCAAAAGATTATCCTAATATCTTGATAACCACAGGTTTACATGATTCACAAGTACAATATTTTGAGCCTGCCAAATGGACTGCAAAATTACGAGCCTATAAAACCGACAATAATTTATTGTTATTGCATACAGATATGTCGGCAGGACATGGTGGGGCATCAGGCAGATTCAAAAGATTATACGATATTGCTTTGGAATATGCTTTTATGTTAAAATTACAATAAAAATATTTCTATTTTGTGAAATAGGAAAATATCTCTCAAAAAATATAGCCATCATCTAAGCAAGTTTTAGGAGATATTGAAAAAAATAATAGCAAATATAAGTTTTCCGCATAAAAAGTCTTACATTATAAAAGTTTTGACCTAAAAATATCATTTTTTTGCAAAACAAACCTATTAAAATTATATTTTAAAAATTTATAAATATTTTTATTATTATTTGTAAATTTTGATGCGGAAAACCTAAAAAACTATGTGATTTATTGTAGTAAATCTATAATTTTGCGATATGGAAAAATATATAAACCCTAATTTTAAAATAGTGTGGGCAGAAATGCAAGCACACCCAGCAGCACAACCACCATTTTGCCTGCGAATAGGTATTCAATCCACTCAAGAATCGGGTTTGATTGTACTTGCCGATACCTTAATTTTCACTTGCACAAGCATCGAAGATGCCATCAGAAAATTTGATGTATTTGTCGAAAAATCACAATTTGCTTTGGCAGATACCTTTGCGTTAGTCTATCCAATGTATCCAATAGACAAGCAGTTGGAGCCAAGTTTGCATTATATTGCAAGTCTTGTAATGGAACAAGCTCAACAGAAAAAATGGAACTACGAAAGAGCTTTGCCAACGCCAATTTGGTGGGAATAAAATAGTAACTAATTGCCTACTAAAACTACAATTTTAGTAGGCAATTATAGTATTTCATCAGTCAAATATTATCAAGGCTTACAAAATTATGAAAAAAATTTATACTTTTTGGTGTTTTTTTATCTTAGTAAGCACTTTTTTGGCACTTTATCCAATGATGTATCTTTGTAGTTTGCAAAAATCTTTGCATATTTACCTGCATCATTTGGATAGGCTTTGGTCTTTTCTATTTTTTCGATTATCATTTTTGCCTATTGAGGTAGAATACCGTTTCAAACCCGAAAAAAATAAGAACTATATTTATTGTCCCAATCATAGTTCTTATTTGGATATTCCTGTAATTACTTATACTGTGCCATATATTTTCAAATATGTTGGCAAAAGTGATGTAGCAAAAGTGCCACTATTTGGAACTATTTTTACTCGTGTGCATATTGGCGTAGATAGAGGCAAATTGCGAAGTCGTTATAATGCCTTGCAAGAAGCTGCACAAGTTTTGGCAGAAAATATTTCATTGATAATCTATCCCGAAGGTGGTTTTTCGCCCAATCCACCACAATTAATACGGTTTAAAGATGGTGCTTTTCGTTTGGCTATAGAGTCTAAAGTGCCTATTGTACCTGTTACTTTGCTAACAAATTACAAAATTATGCCCGATAAAACGCCATTACATATCTATAGAGGCAAAATAAAAATCATTGTCCACGAACCTATAGAAACCAAAGACATGGACATCAAACAAATAGAAGAATTACGCAAAAAAACAGAGTCTATTATTCAACAAAGTTTGATAAATATCTAAGCCAAAGACGTTAAATTAATCTAATATTGCAAGTTTCTTAAAACTTGCAATATTTTTATATCAATCATTTTCAACTTTTTTCACTCGTATTTTGTAATGTTTTTCGCAATATTTCTACCCTATTTTTGCCAATAATTTTTGCTAATTCTTCGTCATTAGCAGCCAAAATATTTTTTACGGTTTTGTATTGTAATAACAATTTTTCGACACTTTTTTCCCCAATTCCCTTTACCGTATCCAATACCGAAACCAAACTACCTTTACTCCGCAAATCTCTATGAAACTCAATGCCAAAACGGTGTGCCTCATCACGTAATTGCTGAATTAACTTCAAAGATTCCGATTTTTTACTCAAATGTAGCGGAAATTCATCTTTTGGATAATATATCTCTTCGAGTCTTTTGGCAATACTAATAATTGGAATCTGCCCATAAATTCCCAAATCTATCAAGGCTTGACAGGCAAAACTTAATTGTCCTTTGCCACCATCTACAATAATCAAATCAGGAAAAGGTGATTTTTCCTCTTGTAATTTTTTGTAACGTCTGGTAATTACTTCGTACATCGTTGCAAAATCATTTGCACCTACTACAGTTTCTACTTTGTAGTGTCGATAATCTTTTTTGGACGGTTTGCCATTTTTAAAACAAACCATTGCAGACACAGGATTAGTACCTTGTATATTCGAATTATCAAAACATTCGATATGTTTTGGTAGATTTTGTAATTGCAAATCTTTTTGTAATTGTTCCAATATTCGTTGATAGGCAGGTGCTTTTTCGGGCTTGTTTTCTGTTCGGTCTTTTTTGTAATAGGCAATATTTTTGAGAGATAATTCGACCAATTTTCGCAAATCACCAATTTTAGGAACAGTAACTTCCACACCTTTGAAAGCAAAATCTATTTCTATATTGCTAATAATTTTTTCGGCTTTACTTTGTACTTGTTGGCGAATTTCGAACAGAACAGTAGCCAAAATTTCGCTATTGGTTTCTTCTAATTTTTTCTTTACCGACAAAGTTTGGGCTTGTGTAATAGAACCGTATTCGATATGCAAAAAATTAATGTACGCATTTTCTTCTTCGGCAATAATTGTACAAACATCTACATCAGAAATATTGGGATTAGAAACCAAAGATTTGCTTTGATAATTTTCTAAACTTGCCAATTTATCTTTATAGATTTGTGCCTCTTCGAATGCCAAATTTTGTGCTGCCTCTTGCATTTTTTCTTTCAAATAGGTATTGGCAACTCGCAAATTACCTTTCAAAATATGGATAACTTGTTCGATATCGGCTTGGTAATCTTGCATAGTTTGCAAAGCCTCACAAGGTGCTTTACAATTTTTGAGATGATATTCCAAACACAATTTATATTTTTCTTTGGCAATACTTTCGGGACTTAGTGCCAAATTGCAAGTTCTGACGGTATATATTTTTTTGACCAATTCCAAAACATTATACATAGCTTTAGGGCTACTGAAAGGACCAAAAAATTTTCCTACATTTTTATCTATCCTACGAATGGCAAAAACACGCGGAAAAGGCTCATCTGTAACACAAATGTAAGGATAGGTTTTGTCGTCTTTAAGTAAAATATTGTATTTGGGTTGGAATTGCTTTATCAAATTATTTTCCAATAACAAGGCATCAAATTCTGAATCTACTACAGTATATTCGATTTTTGCTATTTGCTTAACTAACCGATAGGTCTTAAAATTTGGTAAATCCTTTTGGAAATAACTACTTACCCTATTTTTTAGATTTTTGGCTTTGCCAACATATAAAATAGTTCCTGTTGCATCATAATAACGATAAACTCCTGCTACAGTGGGTAAGTTTTTGATAATTTCCAAAAAATTTTTAGCTATACTTTCTACATTCATTTACTTACTTAGTCTTTTTTTGGTAAAAAAATCTCTGCCATCATACATCTTGCACTCCCTCCCCCGTTACTTTCAATGGTATAAATGGGTGCATATACAATACGAGCATATTTTTCTATCTGTGCAATTTGTGTGCTGTGCAATGCTTTGTATGCTTGTTCAGACATTACTAAGATATTTTCCCCTTTTTTGTTTTGTAAAGCCAACATATTCCCTGCAAACTTGTTCATCTGTTCCAAAGATATTTCGACTATTTCTTTTTTGGTATCTATAAATTTTTGCACAACTTTTTCTTTTTCCTTTGCTTGGCGGATAGTATCCAAGCAAATAACAACAAACTGTTCGGCAACACACATTACTACATTGGTATGATAAATTTGTTGGTTTTTGCTATCTACAGCTTCAAAATCACAAATTTCGTAACCTGTTTTTTCTGCAAAAATTTTCAATAAATCTTTGTGTGTGCGAGGTGAAATACAAGCGTAGCAAATTTTGTTCGGATTGTCCAAAATCATACTTCCTGTGCCTTCCAAATATTGCCCATCTTCTTCATAATGACTCAAATCTATTTCATTGCTAATTACAAAATCTTCCCGCAACAAATCTAAAATACTTCTTCGTCTTTCCCAACGGCGGTTAATAGCCTGCATTGGATACAAAATCACTGTGCCATCTGCATGATACGAACCCCAATTATTAGGAAAAATAGAATCTGGTGTATGTGGTTCTAAAGTGTCTTGAATTACCAAAACATCTATGCTATTTTGTTGTAGTATTTGCACAAAATTATCAAATTCTTGTACTGCTTTGTTTTGTATGCTGTCTGGCTCGCAACTTGTGTCAAGATTTTGAAAGGCATTACTTTCGGCTGTTTGGGTGTTGTAAGAGAAACGCACAGGGCGAATCATCATAATGGTATCGGTACTTTGTTTTACGGACATGGTGTAGAAAATGGGGAATTAATGGCTAAGAGCTTAATTAGTTATGGTTTTAAATCTACCTACGATTTAGCTTGTATTTTGAGCTATGTAGCAAGTTTGCTAAATCGTAGGATAGATTTGATAATGGTTATCGAATAGAAAAAGTATAAAATTGTTTAACTTGTTAAATCTGTGTAAAGTTTGAAATGGAAATCAGAAAAGCCTGCATCACTTGGGCAGGAAATAGGTACAGGCGTATCGGATACTCTGCCGTCTATTTTCAAATCATCTACGCTGGTGCTTGCCCGCACAACGGTATCCGAAAATCTTGCTCCTGTGCGAATAAAGCCCGAATAATCTCCTGTTTGCAACAAAGATAGAGCATCATCATCTACATCTAACATTCTTGCTTTGCCTGAAATGGCTGCCCCATCAAATTTGTGGGCAAAATAACTATCATAAACCGTAAAAACTGTTTTGGTATCTTTAAAAACAGGGTCATTTTTATAGGTAGTTTTTAAATACATTGGAATTAAACTTGTCATCCAATCGTTGCAATGTACTACATCAGGAGCCCAACCTAATTTTTTTACGGTTTCAATTACTCCTTTACAGAAAAATATTGCTCTTTCGTCATTATCGGCGTGGAATAAATTGTCTTTATCGGTGAATACAGATTTGCGTTGAAAATAATCATCATTATCTATAAAATACACTTGTAATTTTGCTGTAGGAATAGAAGCTACTTTTATTTGGAGAGGTTTTTCTTCATCACCAACCGAAATATTAATACCAGAAAGTCTTACTACTTCGTGCAGTCTATTCTTTCGTTCATTGATTAAACCAAATCTTGGAACTAAAATTCTAATTTCCATACCCATTTCTTGCATAGCTTGTGGTAATTGTAAAACATAATCAGCAACATCAGAGGTATTTAGGAATGGATTAATTTCACTTGCAACGTAGAGAATTTTCAGTTTAGACATATAACAAGAATTAAAAGGTTAGACTAAGAATTTAGTAATAATTGCTAATTTTATAAAATAGGAATAGCTTTTGAGCAATGCTATCTTTACAAAAATGAATTATATTGCAAAAATATAAAAAAAAAATTGGAAAAACAATGTATTATTAAAAAAAACATTATTATTGCATATAAATTAGCCATAGCTATTGCCAAATCAAGCTATATATATTTTGTAGATATTCCAAAACCAACAAAAGTATTTCTAAAATATGCAAATCAAAGTATGTGGTATGAAAAATCCACAAAATATAGAAGCTGTTTTGCAATTAAAACCCAATTATTTGGGCTTTATTTTTTATGACCAATCTCCTCGTTTTGTAGCCAATCTGCCCGAAACTTTGTTACAAAATATTCCCAACACAGTAGAAAAAGTGGCTGTGTTTGTAAATGAAACTTTAGCAAATATCTTTCCAATTACACAAAAATACCGACTAAAAACCATACAGTTGCACGGGCAAGAAAGTCCCCTATTTTGTAAAAACTTACAAGCCGAAGGGTTTAAGGTTTGGAAAGCATTTAATATTGCAGAAATCAAAGACATAGAACATATTGCAAACTATGCAGAGGTCATTGACTTGGCGGTATTAGATGCAAAAGGCAAAAGTTTAGGCGGAAATGGTACGGTATTTGATTGGAATTTATTGGAAAATTATACGTATAAAGTTCCTTTTTTGTTGAGTGGTGGAATTAGTATGGATAATATTGCGAAGGTTTTGCAGCTAAAGCACGAGCAATTAGTAGGAATTGATGTAAATAGTAAATTTGAGTTGGAGGCAGGCATAAAAGATGTGTTTGCTTTGCAAAGTCTTTTTGCTATACTTTCCCAATCCTTACAAAAGAAAGAGGAAAATATAACAAAATTACTGTAACAATATCACTATAACCTAATCACTTTTTGGCTTTTTTTTCTTTACTTTTACTTTAAAGTAGTGTCTATTCTTTTTAGTTGTTTGGAAAAACGAAAATACCAAGCACGGTTTCCGTAATAATCCATATATTGCACCAAATCTTTGACCGAATGTCGCCAACTTTTATAGATGCAATATTTGTTTTTGGTTAGCCCTGTAAAATAGTGGCGGTTTTTTTCCCAATCTCGCATACCACAAATATTGTTATGCTTAATGGCTAATTCACTTTTTAATTGAGATTCATTCAACAAAATTCTAAAATACAAGTCTGTTTTTGCAGAGTCTTTGGTGAGTAAATAGAGATAATCATAAACATTTTGACGAGTCAGTTTATTGCTTGCCTCTATTTTTCTTGCCATTTCGTAGCCTTGATTATTGGAAGTATTTACATTTCCCTTATTAGACTTAAATGGATACACTACAGTTAATACAAACAATGCGACAAAGATAATTTTTTTCATTCTATCTATATTAAGTGAAACATCTTACATACGCTTTTCTCTATCCCAAGCAACCTATATATAAGAAGAAGCCTATTTTAGCTACGTTTTAGCTAAAAATGATACTATTTCCTCGCAAAAAATAAAATTACAATTTTCTGTTTTTCTTTAAGGCGGTGCAAAGGTAGTAAAATATTTGATACAATTAGCAGTAACTTTGTATCAAATATTACATCATACTTACATAAAACCGCCTTTTTTACTTCTTTGTTGATTTTTTGGCAAATATATTTGGTAAGAATCCGTATTTTAGGTAGTCAAGTCTTGTACGGCTTGATTGGCAGTTTGTAATAAAAATCTTTCGAGTATTTTTTCTAATGGTTTTAGGGCAAATACCAAACAGAGTTTTACTAAAAAGCTAATGGAATATCCCCAAACAGAACCTTCAATCATAGGGTCTATCAGCCATTCCGAAACTAAAAAGAAAATAGCAGAAGCAAATAAAATAATGGTAGTAGCTTTTTTGCCAACTTTGTTTTTATTGAGCAGGTCATTGGTTTCTTTTAACTCCTCATTTTTTTTGATGACTGTTTCATTGGCTCTATTTAGCTTATTTTGCAATCTATCACTTACAGAAGTTAGTAATTTTACCTCTCCTAAGAGTTGTTCATAGCTTTGTGAAAGCACTTCATATTCTGATTTGAACTCTTGAGGCGAAATTTCCTCGACATTTTTAGACATAAAATTTTTGCTTGCTGCCAAGATTTTATGTTCTTTCTCAAAAACTTGTCCTTTACTATCGTTTTGTCGACTCATATTTTGTTTATCCAAAAATAATATTTCACAATAATAGATAAAATTACAATACCAATAAGGCTTTTTTCTGTTTTTTTTTGCGTATGTATTCGTTAATTCTAAATAAATCCAAATTGTGAAACTTTAGCAAAAATTTATGGGGGAATTAGGAATAGAATTATGGGGTAAAAATACCGTAGCCTGTAGAAAATCTAAGACTACGGTACAATATAATGTAGCTTATTTATCCGCAGCTTTAAATTCTTCAAAACTTCTCAACTTGATTTCTTCCAATTTTGCAACTACTAATTTTGCATTAATTTCTGCTAACTGTTTGCTTATCAAGGCTTCTGTTTCTTTTTTTGCGGTGTTGGCTTTTTCTTCCAAATCTACCAATTTTAATAATTGTGCTGGCGAAGGACTGCCATAATAACCCGAAACTTCGCTATACAATTCCGCAATTTTTTCACGTAATTGTGGTTCTGCCGAGCCTACATAATTGTCGCCTTTCAAAATAACCAAACTTTCTTTCATTTTGTCTATTTTTGCAACTACAGGTTCAATAACTTGTTTCAAAGCTGCATTTTTACCTAATCTGTCTGTTGCAGCATCTTTAATGGCATCGAGTTGGTCGACTGTGTATGCTAACTGTTCCGACATATTATACAATTTCATCGTAGTTTCAAATTGGGCTTTGCGGTCTGTAGCATTGTGCATACTATTTTCATCGGCTTTTAACTCTACTGTGCTTGTAAAAACGTCTTTACCTTTTGTCATTCTTACTGTATAAACTCCTTCGGGTAAACGTGGCGTAGAGAAACCTCCAAAGGCAAATGTTTTTGCTTTTGCCATTTTTGGTGCTTTCAAATTGTAATTCCAATTCACAATGTTAATGCCTTTTGATTTGCTTGGTGCTAAATCTGCTACCACTTTTCCATCTTTATCCAATACTTCCAACGTCATTTTGCCAAAAGTATGACGACTTTTCAAATAATAGATAATTTTTACATCTCTATCTGGGTTATCTCCTACAAATTCGCCCATGTCGCCACCTTCTGCAAAAATAGAACCGTCACGCAATAAAGTTGGTTTAGTTTTGAAGAAATAAACGGCTTTTTCAGTATTTTCTTTAGTAATTTGGCGTAAAGGAGTAATATCATCTATAATAATTACGCCTCTTCCGTGAGTTCCCATAACTAAATCATTTGTTTCTGGGTGAATCGTAATGTAATGCACTGCTGTACTTGGCATATTATTCGTAAATTGCGACCAATTTTGTCCGCCATCAACGGTAATATACAAACCTAATTCTGTACCAACAAATAACAAATTTGGATTTACCAAATCTTCTTTAATATTGCGTGCAAAACCTTTAATATCTGGCGTAACAATAGATTTCCACGTTTTGCCCATGTCTGTAGTTTTGTAAACGTAGGTATTTTGGTCATTTTGCGTATAACCTGTAAAGACAACGTAGCAAGTATTTTTGTCAAAATTGCTTGGCTCTACGTGATATGCCCACGTATTTTTAGGTAAATTTGGTACGTTTGCAATGGTATTTGTCCATTTTTTGCCACCGTCTGTCGTAACTTGCACATTACCATCATCAGTTCCTACCCAAAGTATATTATCATCTAAAGGAGATTCTGCAATACTAAAAATAGTACAGTGATTTTCTGCCCCTGAATTATCCATAGACAAACCACCTGAATTTTCTTGCTGTTGTTTTTTCTTGTCATTAGTTGTTAAATCTGGGGAAATTTTTGTCCAACTTTCTCCCATGTCTTCCGATTTATGCACAAATTGGCTACAGACATACAATCTATTTGGCTGTTTTTTGCTAACTTGAATAGGTGTATTCCAATTAAAACGCAATTTTTCTTCGCCTTTTAATGGATAAGGTTTGATAATTTTGGCTTGTTTTTTGGATTTGCTATAACGCCAAATATTTTCTGCTCCTTGCATTTCGGAATATACAATGTCGTTATTAGTTGGGTGGCTATATACGCGGAAACCATCACCATAACCTACCGAAGTCCAATCTCTATTTTCAATGCCACCTACACTTTCTGAAGGTACATACCAAGAACCATTATCCTGCAAACCACCATAAATATTGTAAGGTTTTGCATTATCCACACTGACATGATAATATTGCGAAACCGTAATATTTTTTACCATATCAAACACATTGCCACCGTCCCAAGTTCTATAAAGTCCGCCATCAGTTGCTACAAATAGCATATTTGAGTTGTTAATATCAAACCAATAATCGTGAATATCCGAGTGTACCCCACCATGAGAACGGAAAGTTTTGCCACCATCACGACTAATAGAACCACTCAAACCTGCTTTGCAAATTACTTCAGGATTTTTTGGGTCTATGACAATTCTCGAAAAATAAAAAGGTCTTACAGATAATTCAAAATCACCATTCAAAAACTTCCAATTTTTACCGCCATCATCAGACCTATAAAGTCCTTTGTTTTCTGGTTTTTCCGATTCGATAACCGAATACAAAATATCCGAATTAGAAGGGGCAATAGCTACTGCAATTCTACCTAATTTTCCTGCTGGAAAACCATTGTGGATTTTCTCCCATGTTTTGCCTGCATCTACAGATTTATACAAAGCACTTTTTACGCCTCCCGAACTAAATGAGAAAGCAGTTCTGCGAAATTCCCAAAACGAAGCATACAAAATATTTGGGTTTTTGGTATCCATGACCAACTCCGAACAACCTGTATTATCGTCCACATAAAATATTTTTTCCCAAGTTTTGCCTGCATCAGTCGTTTTATATACGCCTCTGTCTGCACTTGCACCCCATAATGCACCCATTGCACCCACATACATAACATTTGTATTGGTCGGGTCTATTTTTACACTGCTAATTCTTTCAGTTTTTTCCAAACCCATTTTTGTCCAATTCTGTCCTGCATCTTCGCTTTTATAGATACCGTCCCCTACCGAAACAGAATTTCTTGTCCAAACCTCGCCTGTACCTGCCCAAACAGTTGTAGGAGTTTTTGGGTCAATCGCCAATGCACCAATCGACTGAATGTGCTTGTCAAAAATTGGTTTAAAAATTACGCCACCATCTACAGATTTCCAAACCCCGCCACCTGCTGTGCCAATATAAATAATTTTGGAATCTGTAGGGTGTCCTTCAATGTCCGAAATACGCCCACTCATCAATGCGGGACCAATTTGTCTGGCACGCATCGAGCCAAAAAGTTCTTCCCCTTTTAGCGAAATAGCTTCTTGTGCAAACGAAAAATTAGCTAATAAAAGGGAAAGCCCAGCTATTAGCCACGTTTTTTTATTGTTCATAATAGTTAAGTTAGAAAATGTATTTTTGTAAAAATTAAT
>JBIKRY010000088.1:0-15475 GCA_044348925.1 Bernardetiaceae bacterium | reverse complement strand
ATATTTATGACATTCCAATTTCTACAATAACCAATGATTTTCTTGCTTACTTGCAAGAGTTGGAAAGTATGAATATCGAAGTAGCAAGTGAATTTATTTTGGTAGCAGCTACCTTGATGCGAATTAAGGCGAAAATGCTACTGCCACGCCCCAAAATAGACGAAACAGGCAAGGAAATAGACCCTCGTGAGGAGTTGGTAAATCATTTGCTTGCTTACAAACAATACAAAATAGCAGCCCAACAAATGGCGGTTTTCGAAGAAAACAGGCTATTGTGTGAGCAACGTGGAAACATAGCAGAAGAAGTAAAAAATTTGCTTGCAAAAGCCGATAACGAAGCCGAATTATTGGATTTGGATATGTATAAGTTGCTCAAAGTATATCAAAAAGTAATGAGCCGTTTTGCACAAAATAGCAACAAATATGTCCACCAAATTATCCCTTTTCCCTATTCTATTGAAGGACAACGAAATTTTATCTTAGATTTATTGCTACAAAAAGAAATTATTTCTTTTTTGGATATTGTCAAAATATGTTATAATAATCAGGAAAATAAGCAAAATAATAAGCAGATAAATACCAATGAATATGGTAAAATTATTATGATTTTCAATTTTTTAGCTATTTTGGATTTATTGCAGGCAAGTAAAATACGCTTGTTGGAGGTAAGTGGCGTAAATGATTTTAGTATTGGCAAGGCAACAAATACTATTACAGAAGGGCAAAATGTGTTAGAAAATAATTAATTGTTAGGATATTACTCAAAAAAAACGTCATGCAATTCTAAGTCGCATGACGAGTAAAATTTACTATTGGACTATAGCAACTATCTTAGATTACTTTCCAACATTTTGTGGCTGTGTTAGGAATCGAACCTAAATCTAAGGCTTCGGAAACCTTCATTCTATCCGTTGAACTACACTGCCAAATCTTTGTCCTATAAAGTTTGACAAAATTAGTAATTTTTGTATAAAAATTGCAATTTTGCAAAAATATATTTTATCATTTTTAGTATGAATCGGAGAAATGCCAGCCTTGGTGCAAAAATAGATTGGATTACGGTTATTTTATTTGCTATTTTGATGTTGGCAGGTTGGCTCAATATTTATGCAGTAGTGTATTCGCCAGATACCAAAAAAGCAATATGGGATTTGAGTACGAGGGCAGGTATGCAAATGTTATGGTTGATTTCGGCAAGTATTTTGGTATTTGTGATGCTTTTGTTAGATGTAAAAATCTTTCAATTTTTTGCTTATCCTGTGTATGGGTTTACCTTGTTTTTATTGGTATTGGTAATTTTTATAGGTCGGGACATTCAAGGAGCAAAATCTTGGTTTGATTTGGGTTTTATGCGGTTTCAACCCGCAGAATTATCCAAATATGCTACTGCTTTGGCTATTTCAAAGTTTTTGTCCGAACCAGCAAGAAGTAATTTAATGAAATTGGAAAATTTAATTCCTGCTTTATTAATTATTTTTGCACCTGCTTTGATTATTATTGCACAAAATGAAACAGGCTCTGCATTAGTATTTGCTGCTTTTGTGATTGTGTTGTATCGAGAAGGGCTTTCAGAATATATTATGTTTTTGGGATTGTTGATTATTACCTTATTTTTGTGTACTTTATTCCTAAAACCATACATTAATTATATGATGATAGTCATAGGAATTATTGGGGTAATAGCAACTTTTCTGCGAAGACGCAAACGAGGAGAGTGGCTTACTGCTCTATTTACAACTATTTTTGCGTTGCTTGTGGTGCAAGGTGTAAACTTTTTTGTGTCCCAAGTTCTAAAACCGCATCAAAGACAACGGATAGAAGTATTGATTAACCCAGATGCAGACCCACAAGGGGCAGGTTGGCAGGTTACCCAATCAAAAATTGCGATAGGCTCTGGAGGACTAATGGGCAAAGGATTTTTGGAAGGTACACAAACCAAATTTGACTTTGTGCCAGACCAAAGCACCGATTTTATTTTTTGTACGATAGGGGAGGAGCATGGTTGGGTAGGAAGTATTACGATTATTATTTTGTTTATTGCTTTACTTTTTAGGCTAATTAATTTGGCAGAACGACAAAAATCAAAGTTTTCACGTATTTATGGCTATTCTGTAGTAGCAATTTTGTTCTTTCATTTTACGATTAATATTGGTATGACCATTGGTTTGTTTCCTGTCATTGGGATTCCTTTGCCGTTTTTTAGTTATGGTGGCTCGGCTTTGTGGTCATTTACCATTCTTTTATTTACGATGGTTAAGTTAGATACGTATCGCAAACAAGTAATTATATAAGTTTTATCATTTTTTATACGTTGTCAATGGTCGAAGACCATTGACAACGTATAAAATTATTAAAAAAATTATAACTCTTTGATAATCAACTAATTATATTTCATATTTCATAAATCTTATTTCATATCTATTACTTATGACTTTATTTCGAACATTAAATTCTTTAGATTATCTATTTATTACTATTTTTGTTGTCTTATATTTGTTGTATGCTTGGCGAATGTATCGTATTGCAAAGGCTTTGCATAGTTCTATTAAGAAATTAACTATTAAATTAGCTTTACGAACTTCTTATTTTGTCTTGTTTCTACTTGCTTTATTAGGACCGTCTTTTGGTGAAGTACAAAAAGAAGTACAGACTATAGGCAAAGATATTTATGTAGCCATTGACCTTTCGCAATCTATGGACGCAATAGATATTCAACCCTCAAGATTAGAAAAAATAAAATACGAGCTAAAAAATTTGGTTGCAGCTTTTAGTTCTGATAGAATAGGTTTGCTTATTTTTTCGTCTGAAGCCTTTGTGCAATGCCCATTGACTTACGACCAAAGTGCCTTAAATTTATTTATCGAAACTTTGCACACAGGTTTAGTGCCAAGTACCAGCACCGATTTTTCTGCTCCTTTGCGAATGGTTTTGAAAAAATTTACAGATGATGCCGAAAAAAATAATGATTCCAAACCACATACACGCCTGATGTTACTCATTAGTGATGGCGAAGATTTTGGGGAAGACACCGATGAGTTTACCGCAGATATGAAAACTGCAATGATAAAAGTTTTTGCTTTAGGAGTTGGAACTACAGAAGGTGGCAAAATTCCATTTCGCAAAAATTATAAAAGAGATAATACAGGTAGAGAAGTAATAACAAAATTAGAATCCGAAAAATTGAAAGAAATAGCAACTGTTACGGGTGGGCAATATTTTGAGTTGAGCAATAACAAAAATGATGTACCAGCCCTAATTAATACCATTAAACGCATAAAAGGAGAATTGCGAGATACCAAAAAAATAGATGTAACACAAAACAAATATCATTATTTTTTGGTAATAGCTTTTTTACTACTTTTATTAGATATTTTCTTTACCACCAAAACCCTAAAAATAGTATAATATGATGCAAAAAGGCTTAATTTTACGTTCTACAGGTTCGTGGTATGAAGTAGCAAATGAAGATGGACATATCTATCAAGGACGTTTGCGTGGCAAAATCAAATTAGGAGAATTAAAAGTTACCAATCCAATAGCAGTGGGAGATTATGTGGCTTTTGAGGTCGAAGATATTACCGAAAATACGGCAATTATTTCCAAAATTTATCCAAGAGAAAATTGCATTATTCGTAAATCTACCCATAAAACCGCCTACGGACATATTATTGCTGCTAATCTTGACCAAGCTTTTTTGATTGCAACTTTGGCATTTCCACGTACTTCTTTGGGATTTATAGACCGTTTTTTGGTATCCGCAGAATCTTTTAGAATTCCTGTCTTTTTGGTATTCAATAAAACAGATATTTTATCTGAGGAGGGTTTGGAACTACAAGACCAATATTGCAAATTATACGAAAAAATAGGCTATAAATGTTTGCAAATTTCGGCATTAGAAGACCAAAATTTAGATTTATTAAACGAAAAACTTGCCCACAAAAAAACCTTAATTGCAGGACATTCAGGCGTTGGGAAATCTACTTTACTCAACAGACTTGCACCCAATTTGCACCTAAAAACGGCAAATATTTCCAATTATTCACAAAAAGGCGTGCATACTACTACTTTTGCCGAAATGTTTGAGATAAAACCACAAACATATTTGATAGATACCCCAGGGATTAAGGAATTGGGATTGATGGATATGGAAAATGCAGAAATAGGGCATTATTTTCCCGAAATGCGTGCTTTGTTGGGGCAGTGTCGTTACCATAATTGCACGCATATTCATGAGCCAGATTGTGCCATACAAAAAGCTATTAAAAATGGTGAAATTGCAGTAAGTCGGTATGAAAGTTATTGGAGTATGTTGATGGGGGAGGATAATCGGCGGTAAAATAAGAAAAAAGATGTAATTTTTTTGCAAAAAATTACATCTTTTTTCTTATTTAGTAAGTTATATTATTAATTTCCTGATTTTGGGCTATTTTACTTTTCAAAAATGTAGTCAATACATCTAAAGCAGTTTCCATTCCACCTTTATTATTTGGCACTACAAAATCTGCTTCATCTTTGCTTGGTTCTATAAATTTTTTGTAGGTTGGCATTACATGATGCTCATATCTATATAGTACATCATGTAAATCATAACCACGTTCTATATTATCTCGCAAAATTCTGCGTTTAATTTTCATGTGAGATTGTGCTTCGACAAATATTTTCAAATCTAAATGTGCTACAATATCGGGGAAATATAGGGCAAATAGACCTTCGACAACAATAATAGGAAGTGGTAAAAACTCTAAAGTTTTGGGAACTTTGTTGGGATTGTTGAAAGTATATTCGGTACGATAGATGGTTTCTCCGTTGTGTAGAGATTCTATGTCCTTGATAAACTGTAGGTAGTCGATGGCTTCGGGCAAATCAAAATTATGAATGCCATTATCGTCTATTTTTTGTTCTTGTCGGGGACGGTAATAATTATCTTGAGAAATTAGACAAATTTCTGAACTTGCAAAACTATCTATGAGTTTGTGCAAAAAATATGTTTTGCCAGAACCACTACCACCTGTGATTCCGACCATATAGGGCTTTCGTGTCATGTTGCAAAACTAAAAAAATGTATAGGATTTTGCAAAAAAATGTTAAAACAAGTGTAATTATTTTTTTGCCTATCTTACAAGTCTTGATAAGTATGCAATAAGATAAATGCAGTATATAGCATAATTTATTGGTTATCAATTAGTTATAGTATATAGAGTAGAAATTTATTGCATACCTATCTATGGAATGAATTTTTTGCACTTGTAGAGGCTAAAGGATAGGATATAACCAAGCATTTAAAATACTTATATTTAATTAGTTTCCAATATTTTTTCTTCTACGATAGTGTATCTTACTCGCAAATTTGTTATCCAATATCCCAGCAATATCCATGCAATAACGGCAGGATAAAATACCAAACGCAAACGTGCATCTAAATCATAAGCATTGAACCCAGGGTTTCCACCGTTTCCAGGGTGCAAAGAATCTGTTAAACGTGGCAAAATATAGATTAATGGAATATAAGTAGCAAAAGCAAAAATATTATAGACTGCACTAACACGACCTCGCTGTTGGTGGTCTGTAAAAGAATTTCGTAACAATAAATAAGCTAAATAAATGAGCAAAGCAATAGCCGAAGCATTTTGTTTTGGGTCTCCACTCCAAAAACTTCCCCACGTAAATTTAGCCCAAATAGCCCCTGTGATAATTCCCAAAAAACCAAAAGCAATAGCAGTATTGGCACTTTCTACTGCCCAAGTATCATATTTTTTGAGGGGGTTTTGCAAATATTTTATCGAATTGACCACCGAGATAGTCAATAAAATCATCATACCAAACCACATAGGCACATGGAAATGTAAATTTCTAATAGTTTCGTTAAGAATATTCAGACGTGGCACGTCTGCCAAAAGCCCCATCAAAACCGTATAAACAAGTAAAATCATACAAAGATATTTCCACCAATTTTTTTGTAGGTATATCATATTACTAAGTTAGTTAGATATAAAAAATAGTATTTTGGCACAAACTTAAATAGATTTTATACAAGTTGTGTGTGTATTGGCAAAAAACAAGCAAATAATTTTATAAAATGGCTTGTCTTTTTTAAGATACTGCTTATTTGTGCAACGAAAGCTAATAATTGTAAAATAAACGAGATAAAACTTGTTTATCTTATTTTAAATATAGACATTTGCAACCCGAAATCAAGGTAAAGCTGTTCGTTGCCGCTTTAAAAGGATTAAATGCAACGAATTGAAGCTCAAACATTTTAAACACAAATTACCATGTCCGGAATCATTGGAAAAAAAGTCGGAATGACTAGCATATTTGACAGCGAAGGCAAAAGCATTGCTTGTACGTTGATTCAAGCTGGTCCTTGCGTTGTAACGCAAGTGAAAGTAAAAGAAACAGACGGTTATGAAGCCGTACAGTTATCTTATGGCGAGAAAAAAGAGAAAAACACGCCTAACGCATTGAAAGGTCATTTTAAAAAAGCAGGTACTACGCCAAAACGTAAAGTAGTTGAATTTAGAAATGATTTTAAAAACGAGGTAAAACTTGGTGATGCTATTACTTTGGCAGATATTGTTGCAGAAGGCGACAAAGTTGCAGTAGTAGGTGTTTCGAAAGGAAAAGGTTTTCAAGGTGTAGTAAAAAGATACGGTTTTAGTGGTGTTGGTGGGCAAACTCACGGTCAGCACAACCGTTTACGTCACCCTGGTTCTATTGGAGCTTGTTCTTTTCCTGCTCGTGTATTCCCTTTAACTCGTATGGGTGGTCGTACAGGTAATCAACGCACAAAAGTTACTAACTTGAAAGTGTTGAAAATCTATGCAGAACAAAATCTTGTATTAGTTAGCGGTTCTATACCAGGCGCTAAAGAATCTTATGTTTTAATTGAAAAAAATAGAAAATTTTAATAAAAAGTAGGATTTTCCTATGCAATTTATTGTGTTATTAAACTTTTTCTAAAACCTAAAAATTTGATTTTCCCATGCAATTATCCGTTTTAAATATAAATGGTACAGAAACAGGCAGAAAAGTTATTTTATCTGACGAGATTTTCGGTATCGAGCCAAACAACCACGTGTTGTATTTGGCAGTGAAACAGTACTTGGCAAACCAACGTCAAGGAACTCACAAAGCTAAGCAACGTAATGAAGTTGCTGGTTCTACTCGCAAATTGGTTCGCCAAAAAGGTACTGGTGGAGCAAGAAAGGGTAGTATCAAAAACCCACAATATAGAGGTGGTGGACGTATTTTTGGTCCTGTTCCAAGAGATTATAGTTTCAAAATTAATGGCAAAGTGAATAAATTAGCCCGCCGTTCTGCATTGAGCTATAAAGCAAAAGATACTGCAATTAAAGTATTAGAAAACTTTAACTTTGCAACGCCAAAAACAAAAGAATACATCAAATTATTGAGTGCATTGGCAGTTACAGGCACAAAAACTTTGTTAGTATTACCAGAACATACGCCTAATGTATATTTGTCTGGTCGCAATATTCCTAAAACGGCTATTGTTACTGCGGATATGTTGAATACGTATGACATTATTCATGCAGATACATTGATATTGTGCGAAGGTGCAGTAGAAAAAATCAATGCTCTTTTGCAAGCATAAGTAACTATAAGTTGGTAAATTACTAAGTTATTATTGATGAAGTTGTGGAAATAGCTTGTATTCTTTGCTTAGCAATTTACTAACTAAAAAAATTACTAACAAAATTGCCTAAAAAATTTAAAATACCTCAAAAATCAAGATGCAAACATTCGAAATCTTAAAAAAAACCATTCTTACAGAAAAAGCAAGTGCTGCTGTAGAAAAAGGTATATATACATTTGAAGTAGCTAAAGACGCAAATAAACTTCAAATCAAAAAAGCTGTAGAAGATACTTATGGCGTGAGTGTGGAAGCTGTTCGTACTATTTATTGTATTGGTAAAGTGAAAACTCGCAATACAAAAAAAGGGCCTGCAGTAGGAAAAGTAGCCAATATCAAAAAAGCAATGGTACAATTAGTAGCAGGCGAAACCATCGATGTGTATGGAGCAGCTGAAGAAACTGAAGCAGTAGCAGCAGAATAATTATGCCCCTAACAAGTACATACAAAAAGACACTTATTGCAAAATAAGTGTCTTTTTTATGTATGGTTTTCTATTGTATCTATTTATATAAAATAGCTTATGAAATTATATTAATTATTTTATTGCTTAAATAATAAGTATGAATTAGTTTATCTTTATTTCTAAGTGATTGATAATCATATATTTGCATAATTAGCAATTTAACATTTAGCACTACTTACCTCTTTTTTATGTTTATTTCGGTTTTAATGGCAGTGTATAACGGTGAAATGTACTTGCGTGAGGCTATAGACAGTATTTTGCAGCAAAGTTATACAAATTTTGAATTTATTATTGTCAATGACGGCTCGACAGATAGTACGGCAGCTATTCTTAGGTCTTATACAGACCCAAGAATACGTATTCTACATGCCGAAAAAAATTGTGGCTTAATAGATTCTTTAAACAAAGGCGTGGCAGCAGCAAAAGGTGATTATATTGCAAGGATTGATGCAGATGATATTGCCATGCCCGACAGATTTGCAAGGCAAGTAGCATATTTGCAGGCAAATCCTGCGATTGTTTTGTTGGGAACAGGAGCTACAATTTTTGGGGATAATTTGGTCGAAAAAAATATGTATTACCAACATAGCAATGCATGTATTTCCATGTATTTGTTATTTAGGAATGTTTTTATTCATTCGTCCATTATGGTAAAAACCGAAGTCTTACAAGAGTTTCCTTTTGAGAAAGAGTATTATTTGGCAGAAGATTATATGGTTTGGGTAAAAATTGCCCAAAAATATAAAACTGCTTGTATAAAAGATGCTTTGGTAAGATATAGAGAACATGAAACTAATATTACGAAAGTAAAATATGATAGGCATCGCGAAACAGTCTATAAAATTTATGCAGAGCAATTACAACGCATAGGTATTCAAGCTACTACAGAACAGCTACTGCTACATAATAAATTAGGTGCTTATCAATTAGAGGAATCTATGGAATTTCTACAGGCAACAAGTGTATGGTTGTTGTTGTTGCTCGAACAAAACCAAAAATATAAAATTTATCCTATGGAATGTTTAAAAAACCGTTTGTTGCTTTTGTGGGTGGATGCTTGCTTGTGTAATAAGTCGATAGGAGTAACCAAATTATTTATGACAGCAAAAATTTCTTCTTATCTTCCTTGGTGGAGACGTATAAATATTGCGATAAAATTATTATAGATTTATATAAACTAAGTAGTGAGCATAAATTAATTTAGGTTTTTTATTTGTAAATTACTGATAATCAAATACTTACATAATTTAGAACTTACCATTAAAAACTTACAACTACTTATTTCCTATGATTTTTATAGAAAATAAACTATTTTATTTGTTGTTTTTGGTCATAATTTTTTAGTTACTGCCATAAAATATTGTATTTCGTTATTTTTTTCTATTTTTGTGCTTTGTTACTTGGTTAAGTTTTGTACTATGCGTGTAATTTTATTTTTTTGCTTGTTTGTGGTTATATCTCTGCAAGTATTTGGACAGACAGATTCTTTGTTGGCTTTGCAACAAGAACTAAAACAAACCCAAGAAAATACACAAAGAGTAGCTATTTTATATAATTTGGCAAACTTGGAACTCAAGCAAAAACCAGCTAATGCCCTCAAACATATTACAGAAATTATTACTTTGCAAGAAGATACCATTATCAACAAAAATAATATTCGTATCTATTTGTTGTTACAAGATGCCTTAAGCAAAACAGAAAACATAGAAAAACTTGCCGAAAATAGCTTACATATAGCTAATTATTACCAAAATATACAAAATACTACCGAGCAAAATACCTACTTACAAGTAGCAGGCAGTAGTTATCAACGAATAGGTAATTTTACTAAAGCTATGCAAGTATTTTATACCTTAGCAAATAATCACCAAAACCAAAATAATATGCTTGGGGAATTAGAAGCCCTCAATGCAATAGCTGCTATTTTGCGGATAGAACGAAAATTAACAGAGTCGGCTACATTATTGACCGCCAATTTATCCAAAATAAGTAGATTGAATCAAAAAACAAAGCAAGACGACAAAAGTAAAAAACAAGTTTTATTAGTTTTTGCAGAAACTTATAATTTAATTGGCGTAAATGCTTATACACAAAATAACTTGGATAGTGCTTTATTTTATTGGCAAAAGTCTTATCCTTTGCGAGTAGAAGCCAAGGATTCGATTGCGATTGCCAAATCTATGAATAATTTGGGACTGATTTATCGTAGAAAAGGAGATTATACAAAGGCATTGCATTATTTTTCAGAAACTATTAAGATTTTTTTGGCAAAAGATTCTCTTTTGGCTGTGCCAACTATTACCAACTTAGGCTTGACCTATTCCCTACTAAAAGATAATGAAAATGCAGTAAAACAACTTGAATATTCCTTAAAATTAGGCATACAAAAAAAACTTACCACCAGAGTTTTAGAAAATTATGAGGCTTGGGTAACACATTACTTGAGTATCGCAAATTACCAAAAAGCATACGAATTTAAGGCAAAGGTAGAAATATTAAAAGATAGTTTGTTTAATGAAAATTCGGCAAAACAAATGGCAACAATGCAAGCTGTTTATGAAACAGACCAACATAAACAAGCAGTACAGATGCACAAAATAGAATCACAAAATAAAACAAATAGCATTTATCTAATTTTAATAGCTACTTTTTTTCTATTCGTGGCATTACTTGTTTTGTATAACCGTTTTTCGTTGAAGAAAAAATCTAATGATTTATTACAACAACAATATACAGAAATTAATCAACAAAAAGAAGAATTAGATACCCAACGAAATTATATCGAGGAGCAAAATAATATCTTAATCAAGCAACATACCGATATTATTAGCAGTATCAATTATGCAAAACGAATACAAACGGCTATTTTGCCACCTTTAGAAGATATTACTAAAATATTTCCTAATTCTTTTGTGTTTTTTAAGCCAAAAAGTGTCGTTAGTGGTGATTTTTATTGGCTTGCCGAAGAAATAAACCCACAAACTAAGCAGCCAAACTATATTTGTGCAGTGGTAGATTGCACAGGACACGGCGTGCCTGGAGCTTTTATGTCCTTAATTGGCAATACATTGCTCGATGAAATTGTCCATATCTCAAATATTTTATCTCCAGAATTGATTTTAACAGAGTTGGACAAAAGAGTGAGAAAATTACTCAAACAACAAGAAGAAGCCTCCCAAAAAGATGGTATGGATTTGGTAATTTGTAATTATGACAAAGCCAATCAACAAATTTCGTTTGCAGGAGCAATGAACCCATTTTTGGCAATTATAGACCAAGAAGCAACTCTCTACAAAGGAAATAGATTTGCTATAGGCGGTGCAAATATACAAAAGGAAACAAAAAGTTTTACGAAAAATACTATTTCATTAGAAAATATACAGCAAAAAGCTACGTTCTATTTGTTTACAGATGGTTTTCAAGACCAATTTGGCGGGAAAGAAGGGAAAAAATTTATGCTCAAAAATTTTAAAAATTTATTGCAACAAATACATGAACAACCATTTGCAACACAACTAAATACTTTAGAAAATACCTTGCAAGTATGGCAAATGGAAGGGAAAGAAGAACAAATTGATGATATTTTAGTGATTGGATTTCAAATTTAAAACTAATTTTATGAAGTAGTAATAGCTACAAAACTAATTTTTTATGGATAAACTTTCTCTTTGGCATCATATCGTAGATGATTATATTACTGCATCTGCCTGGTCAAATGACAATAATATGGTTTTTGCAGGCACAGCAGCAGGTACTGTATATGGATTTTTGGCACATTCAGGCGAGCAAATTTTTCAACATGTAGCACACAAACACGGACTAACAGCTTTAGATGTTTCGCAATCTTCCCACAAATTGGCTACCTGCGGGCAAGATGGTAACGTAAATTTGTACCATACTTTGACAGGAGAATTGCTAAGTTCTTATAAGTTAGGTAATATTTGGCTCGAATATTTGCGTTTTTCTCCCAATGGCAAGCATTTTATTGTAGCAGGTGGCAAAACAGTAGCTTTGTTTGATAGCGAAGGAACTTTGCTTTGGAAATATGACAAACATAAAAATACAGTAGCAGCTATAGATTGGTCGGCACATAGCCACCATTTTATTACCTCCAATTATGGCACTATTTTGTTTTTTAATCTCAAAAATGCCGAGCCTTACGAAATGTTGGAAACAAGCACTTCGTTAGTGTCTTTAAAATGGAGTTTAGACGGAAAATATGTGGGAGCAGGAACACAAGACTTGAAAATTCATTTTTGGGAATTACCTTACGAGCCTGAAACAGATTTGGAAATGTCGGGTTATCCTATCAAAGTTAGACACCTTTCATGGAGTGCAGATAGCATTTATTTGGCAAGTAATTGTGATAACCATATTGTGATTTGGAATGTGTCGGGTGCAGGTCCCGCAGGCACACAACCTATCCAACTACGTAGGCACGTAGGAAAAGTAAGCCAACTTGCCTATCAACATCAAGGAAACAAACTTGTTAGCGGTGGCGAAGATGCTTTGTTGGTATTGTGGCAACCCTCCAAAAATAGAAACCCTTTGTATGTGGGTATAACCGAAGCCGAAGTTACTACGTTGCATTGGTCAAATGATGATACCAAAATTATTGTTGGCACTTTGCAAGGAGATTTACAAGTTTGGGATTTGTCAAATTATAAATAACTGATAATCAAGACTTTCCAAGTCTTTAAGACTTGGAAAGTTTTTAAGAATTTAAAGTAATCCGTAGTTCACGTTAAAATACTATTTTCAAGTCGTCTTTATAATGTCGCAAAGTGCTATTGAGACTCGCAGTCCAACCGTCTATATATACTGTACCGTTTTTGATTGCCTCCGAAAATTCTTCTTTGCTTATTTTGTCGCAGTTGGTAACAAAATAGTATGTACCAACTCGATACATACAGTTTTCTATTACCATTTCGGGCATTTGTGTAGGCTTGACTGTTTCTAAACCCACCTCAAAAATCATGTTATACACACGACTTAGGGCATCTATTTGGCTTTGGGGCATCGAAATCTGTTGCGTAATTTCGTCTATTTCCAATTTGGGTATGGAAATACTATCAAAAACCTTAAAACCAATATCAAGCCCCCTAACCCCCGAAGGAGGAACAGTGCTGGATTCAAAATTTAGTTTTTCGGTTTCTTTCTTGCCTAATTCGTCATTTTTCATGCGTAATTTTTCCCCTGCCCTTTTCAATCTTTCTACAGTAATACTCGAAATGACAGGCGGTAAATTATTTTCTACACAAAACTGATAAGCAGGTTTGTCTTTGCTAATAGGCTCGTCTATTTGGCACAAAATAAACTTCCGATTGCCACCATCTTCTGCATTCAATTCCATAACGGCGTGTCCTGTAGTGCCACTACCTGCGAAAAAGTCGAGAATGATGTCGTTTTTGTTTGTAGCAATTTCCAAAAAATCTTTAATTAGATGCAAAGGTTTTGGATTTGAGAAAAACCTATCTCCCAACAATTCTTTTACTTGTGCTGTTCCGTTGCCACTACTATATTCAGGTCGATAGAAAAGAGTTTTAGGTTTTTTAGAGGGCAAATCTCCCAATGCTGGGCGTTGTTTTTTATATAACCCTATACTTCCATTTCGTGAAACAATAATATCTTCGCCTTCTCTTTTAATTTTCTCTCTACTCCAACGCCAAGACATTTCCTGTTCATTAGTAATTGGATAAATTGTAGTAAGTTTACCAAAATAATCTTTAGGTGGCATATTATTATCTGTAACATATACTTTGTCATTAGAATCTATAAATATTGGAAAATATAAATTAGGTCTGTCCTCTCTTGGTGCATTCTGTCCTGTTCTTTTCAGATTTGCTCCTTGTTTGTAAAAACCTTTTTCATCTTCTTGCCAATCGTCTAAGTCGTCCTCATGTAAGATGAAATGATTAAGAAGTGCTAAGTTTTTATTTTTGGAATAAACTAAAGTATATTCGTGTGTTCCTGCAAAACCAAATTCATCATTGTTGCCTTTTAAATTCATAATTGTTGGCAAATTTGCTAAAAAATTTTCCTCTCCAAAAATCTCATCACAAAGCAATTTTAGGTTTGCTTGTTCGTTGTCATCTATGGAGATAAAAATTACGCCATCTTTGCTTAACAAATCTCTTGCAAGCAGTAGGCGAGGATAGATAAAAGTAAGCCAACCGTTATGGCTTTTTTTGGTTTTAAAGCCAAATTCCATACGGTCATAGTCTTCTTGACTAAGATTTTGCAATCCCAAAACTTCGGTTTCTTCCTTGTCAAATTTGTCGGGATATACAAATTCCTCACTTGCCGTATTGTATGGCGGGTCTATGTAGATACACTTTATTTGTCCGTTGTAATGTTTTTTGAGTATTTTTAGGCTATCCAAATTGTCGCCTTTTAGCAGCAAGTTTTGGGTAGTGTCTATGTTTTTGCTTAGTGTCGTGTTTAGCTGTAGTTCTTTTTCGGTTTTTTGTGTATATCTTGCCGTTGCTACATTTCTGCCCACAAAATTTAGTCCGTAGCCGTTTACTTTTTCGTCTTCGACCAAGACTTTTATAAGATGTACCAGATTTTCAAGATTATCAGCTACATCGAGTTTATTTTTTTGGATATATTCTTTTAGTGCTTCAAGGTTATGAAGTTGCGGTAAATCGGTAGTTTCAATAACATGAAAACCCTCTTTTATTAACTGTTCTTTTGTCATAGTAGTTTTTTAAATAGACGTTATTAAGGTTTTTGGTATAGGTTGTCTGTAGCATAGACTTTAGTCTGTGCTTTTGTGTAAAAAAGCACAGACTAGGCGTCCCCGACTAAAGTCTATGCTACAGTTAGTCTGTGCTACAGATTTTGTATTAACTGTGCTAATTTTGTTGTATTTATCCTTTCTTTAAAAGAAATTTTGATATTTTCGTTTTTGTAATATTGATTCAGAGCCTCAAAATATTTTTTGGCAAAATCAATTTTTGCTTTTTCGTTTTCTGGAATTTCGGTATTAGTTTCGTAACCTTTTGCCTCCACTACGAGGAATATTTTAGTGCCTTCTTTAGTTTTTATGGTATAGCAAAAATCGGGATTATATTTTCCCAAAGGTGTTTGTATGTTTAGTCTGGGCAATTTCCCAAAAATCTCAATTTCTTGCATATCAAGGTCATTTTCCACAATTCCCAACTCAAAATCACTGTCATATTCTATTACTTCCTCAAAAATCCATTTGTTTTTTAGGGAAAAACTTTCAGGCATTTCTTTTTGAAATTTGCCTACGCTGCCCGTTGCCAAATAGGTTTTTTCATTTTCCGTTTTAAACACATTGGGCATTACAGTTCCGTCTATTCCGTCATATTTTACAGTTGCCTTAATCATAG
>JBIKRY010000087.1:0-15559 GCA_044348925.1 Bernardetiaceae bacterium | reverse complement strand
TAATAGCATTTTGGGGGTTGCAAATCGCAATTTTGTGTTGCTTGGAGACCCTTCTTTGCGTTTGGCATATCCAAAAATAGAAACTATACTTACAAAAATCGAAGTAGATGGCAAAGAAAGCACACAATTTACTGCCTTAAGCAAAGTTACCATTTCGGGTGAAATACAAGACAAAGGAATTTTACAAAGCAATTTTAATGGCACTGCCTATATTTCGGTATTGGATAAAGCCTACCGAACAAATACTTTAGGCTTGATTGACGGCAAAATGTCTTATGTATTGCAAGATAATTTGTTGTATAAAGGTCAAGCTACTGTTACAAATGGAAAATTTACAGCTACTTTTATCGTACCCAAAAACATAGATTACAAAGATGGCAACGGAAAAATACTCTTATATGCCACCAATAACGAACTAACTATAGATGCAAAAGGTGCAAATCGTGCTATTAAAATTAGTGGAAGTCGCAACAATCCACCCTTAGACAACACAGCTCCAACCGTACAAATGTATATGGATACACCAAGTTTTGTGTCTGGAAATAAAGTCGAAAAAAACACAACCTTATTTGTTAATTTGACAGATATAAGTGGGTTTAATGTATCTGCAACAGGAATTGGGCAGGATATGGTAGTAATTCTCAACGATACTATCAAGTATTTAGTAAGCAAGTATTTCCAAACCGAAAAAGATGATTTTACAAAAGGTAAAATTGTATTTCCGCTAAAAAACTTGCAAAGTGGCAAATATACTTTAGTTTTTAGAGTTTGGGATACTTATAATAATGCCTCTGAAACAAGCCTACAATTTTATGTAGATTATGAACCATTTACCATTAAAAGCACTGTATATCCTAATCCTTTTAGTGATAATGTTCGGATAGAATTTTCACATAACCGCAGCAATGAAATTCCTATTTTGATAAATTATGAAATTTTTAATTCTCTTGGGCAATCGGTTGTCAAATCTTATACTGCCGAATATCAAGTTTCGCCTACTATTTTTCAAATAGAATGGAATGGAACAGGAGAAGGTGGCGGAAAACTTACCTCTGGCATGTATTTTTACCGAATTACAATAGAACAATTTATTAAAAATGGAGAAAAGGCAACATTTGTAGGCAAATTACTATTTTTACCATAATAGCAAATTATAATACTTTTTTGGCATTTACATAGGCAATTTAAAACTATTTTAGGTAATGACATTTGCAGAACTAAAAAAATTAGTACAAAAAGGGGAAGGACTTTTTACAGAATTTAAACGGAAGGCAAATCACCCCGATAAAATAATGAAAGAAGTAGTTGCTTTTGCGAATACGCATGGTGGTAAATTGCTAATTGGGGTAGATGATGATGGCACTATAGCAGGATTAAAATATGCCAATGAAGATGAGTTTGAATTGCGAAAAGCTATTGAAGTTTATTGCAAACCAAGCGTAAAGTATCAAGTTACTAAAGTGCTTATTGCCACCAACCGCAGTGTTTTGGTATTTGATATTCTGCCAAGTACCGAAAAACCTGTGTTTTTAATTTATAATTTTAAGAAAAACACAGGCGTTGCATATATTAGAGTAGCTGACCAAAGCCTACAAGCAAGTCGTGAAATGCGGAAAATATTGCAAGGAACTACCCAAAATCAAGATACTGTTTTTATGTACACGCAAAAAGAACAGATTTTATTGCAATATATTGCCAAAAATACCCGAATTGACGTGCAAACATTTGCCACGATTGCAAATATTCCTATGCATGATGCTTCGGATATTTTGGTACGACTAACTTTGTCTAAAGTGTTGCAAATACAAGCCGAAGAAATGAAAGATTGGTTTACAGAAATAGGAGCAGAAAAATAAGCTAAGTAACTTGTTGTGTAATACGTTATTTACAAATTTTGATTTACCATACTAAAAAAATAAAGCTAATTTTATTAGTACAGTAAATAAATTTGTAAATTGTAAAAATCTCTATTCTTGGTTTAAAACGTCATGATATTCTGCCAAAATGGCTAAAAATTTCTTTTCTGTTTCGGCTAAAGAAAGTTCCGATTTTCCACCTGCTGCGTTTTTGTGTCCACCACCACTAAAATGTTTAGAAGCTATTTCATTGACAGCTAAAGTTCCAAAAGACCTAAAAGACATTTTTACTGTTTTATCATATTTTTCTATCAAAATAGTAGCCATTCTAATACCAGCCATCGATAACGCATAATTTACCAATCCTTCGGTATCTCCTGTTTGTGTATTAAATTTTTTCTGCTCCTCCAGACTTAGTACAAAATAGGCGGTTTTATAGTCTTTGAGTATGGTAAGTTTTTCGGATAAGGCAAAACCTAAAAAACGTAGTCTTTCTTCGGTATTGTTGTCATAAATTAGTCGGTGAATTTGGTTTGTGTCCAATCCTACGTCCATCAAATCTGCTACTTTTCTGTGTAGTGCTGCTGTGGTGCTTTCATATTTGAAAGAACCCGTATCTGTTACAATACCTGCATAAATACAAGAGGCAATAGACAAATCTATGTAATGTTGATGCCCCATCAAACAAATAAAATCATAAACCAATTCGCAAGTGGCTGCTGCCGAAACCTTCCAAAGTTCAAAATCAGCAAAATGCGTATTGCCAATGTGGTGGTCTATCAATAATCTTTTGGCAGTAGATTGATTAACAAATTGGTCTAATGGAATAATCCGTTTTAAGTCCGAAAAATCAAGAGCAATAATTAGGTCTGCCTCCATAAAATATTTTTGGGCTATGTCCTTTGTTTTTTGCTCCTCATATACCAAAACATCTTCATTCCCAGGCATCCAAAAGAGAAAAGAAGGATAATCTGTTGGGGTAATTATTTTGACTTGGTGATGCAATTTTTTGAGATAACCCGCCATACCCAGCGAAGAGCCAAGTGCATCTGCATCAGGTTTTTGGTGTGTTGTAATAACAATTTTTAGGGGAGTTGCTAATAATTTTTTTAGGTCGGCAAGTTTATCCATTTTTTTATCTATTTTATCATGCTAAACTACAAAAAGGAAATGATAAAAGAAATTTTTTTCCAAATAATTAAGATTTTCTAAGCCAAATCTACAAAATAGGCAAAAAGAGCAGAAAAATCTATTTTTCATTTTATTTGTGGAAACACAAAGTTTTTAGTAAGTTTGCAAAAAAGTAGATACTGATGAATTTTTCCGATACCATACAAACACACCCTATTTTTCCCCATATCATACAAGCAGCACAAGAGCTAAACGTAGAAGCATATGCCATTGGTGGCTATGTTCGAGATTTGCTTTTGAAACGGACTTGCAAAGATATAGATATTGTGTGTATTGGCAGTGGCATTGAATTAGCCGAAAAAGTAGCCGAAAAAGTAAATAAAGTAGGAGAAGTAATAACTTTTAAAAATTATGGAACTGCTATGCTCAAAATACAAGATTGGGACGTAGAATTTGTTGGGGCAAGGAAAGAATCTTATCGTCTCGAATCTCGTAAACCAAGCGTAGAACATGGCACTCTGGAAGATGACCAAAATCGCAGAGATTTTACTATCAATGCCTTTGCAATTAGTTTAAATAAAGCTAACTTAGGTGAATTGTTAGACCCTTTTGGAGGTTTGCAACACTTAAAACAGAAAATGTTGATTACCCCACTAAATCCCGACATTACTTTTTCTGATGACCCTTTGCGAATGATGCGTGCTATTCGGTTTGCTACACAACTTAATTTTGACATAGCACCCGATACTTTTGAGGCAATTATGCGAAATAAAGAACGGATAAAAATTATTTCACAAGAAAGAATTACAGACGAGCTAAACAAAATAATTATGGCAAAAAAACCTTCTTACGGGTTTAAAATGCTATTTAGTTCAGGTTTATTGCATTATTTTTTCCCTGAAATGGTAGATTTGCATGGCATAGATACCATTGATGGCAAAGCACACAAAGATAATTTTTATCACACCCTCAAAGTATTAGATAATTTAGCAGAATATTCTGATGATTTATGGCTTCGTTGGTCGGCTATTTTGCACGATATTGCAAAACCAGCCACCAAAAGATTTGATAAACGACTTGGTTGGACTTTTTATGGACACGAGGAAAAAGGGGCAAGAATGGTAGAAGGAATTTTCCGCAGGTTGCGTCTGCCAATGGATGCCAAAATGAAGTTTGTCGAGAAAATGGTACGTTTACATTTGCGTCCTATTGCCCTCATCAAAGAAACTATTACAGACTCGGCACTAAGAAGATTATTGTTTGATGCAGGGGAAGATACAGAATCTCTGATGAAATTGGTAAGAGCAGATATTACGTCTAAAGATGATATAAAAGTAAAAAAATATTTGCAAAACTATGACAAAGTAGAGCAAAAACTAAAAGAAGTAGAAGAAAGAGACCAAATTCGCAGTTTTCAACCAACTATTACAGGGGAATTGATTATGGAAACATTTGGATTAAAACCTAATAAACAAGTTGGAATTATCAAGGTTACAGTCCGTGATGCTATTCTCGATGGATTGGTAAAAAATGAACTCCCAGAAGCCTATAATTATATGGTGGAAGTTGCCAAAAAATTAGATTTGGAAATAGTAAAACCATTAGTAATAGAGATGAAATAAGATGTATGAAATAAGATGTATGAAATAAGATGTATGAAATAAGATGTATGAAATATAACTTATTTCATATTTCATATTTCATATTTCATATTTCATCTCATCTCTACTATTTGATTTACATTGCTTTGATAATATTTACAAAATCTTTGGATTTGATAGAAGCACCACCTACCAAACCGCCATCTACATCTGGACAAGCAAACAGTTCGGCAGCATTATCTGCTTTTACACTTCCACCATACAAAATAGAAATATCATTTGCCAAATTGCCATATTTACTTGCAAGGTGTTTGCGGATAACTTGGTGCATTTCTTGTGCTTGTGCTGTAGAGGCAGTAACTCCTGTACCTATAGCCCAAATAGGTTCGTAAGCTATAACAACTTTAGCAAATTGTTCGGCAGCCAAATGGAATAAACCATTGGTGATTTGGTCTTGAATGATTGTAAAATGGTTTCCATCTTGGCGTTGTTGCAAAGTTTCGCCACAACAAAAAATAGGTATCATTTCGTTTTCTAAAGTGAAATTGACTTTGGTAGCTACTACTGCGTCTGTTTCTTGGTAATATTCTCGTCTTTCGCTATGTCCAATAATTACATAATCTACATCAAAAGATTTTAAAATAGTAGCCGAAACCTCGCCTGTATAGGCTCCTGAAGCCTTATCTGCACAGTTTTGAGCACCTAAAAAAATATTCGTTTGGTGTTGAAACATACGTTTTGCGTAGCCCAAATGTGGAAAAGGTGGACAGATAACCACTGTAGTAGAAGTTTTTATTTCATCTTTTACCATATTTGCGATTTCAGAAATCAAAAAATTACCTTCTTGTTGTTTAAGATTCATTTTCCAGTTGCCTGCAATAATTTTTTTTCTCATTAGATTAATGTTTTTGGTTAATGGGACTATTTTTGATAATTATTTTATTTTTACTTGTTTGTTTCTGCTTGTACAAACTTGATAACTTCGCTATTAAATATTTCTGGTGCTTCTACATTACATACATGCCCTGTATTGTGTATTACTTTTAAGTGAGCATATTGGTGTTTTTTGGTAATTTGTTCTGCAATATGTGGCAAAAACATAAAATCATCTTCCCCCATAATATATAAAGTTGGAATAGCTACTTCATTTTTGAAATAATGTTTGAGTGTAGGCACCACACTTAACGTAAGGGCAAACCAACGCAAAAACTCTGCTTGTTCTAATTTTTTGGCTTCTTGCACAAAATGGGTACGTGCTTCTTTGTGCCTTTTGCCAGGCATCAAGATATAGGCACAAAGCAAATACAACCAATAAAATGGCACTATATGCTGATATATTTTGGAAACTACTACCATTAACCGTCCAAACCAATTCAAATGGGTAATAGCACCGCCTAAAATCATTGTTTTTACTTTACTAATATCTAATTCTGCAATAGTACGAATAATCAAAGTACCTAACGAAATACCTATAAAATGTGCAGAGGTAATTTTTAAGTGATTAATTACCTCTAATACATCTTGACTTACTACGTCAAAGGTATAATTTTTGCGAGTAGCTCTATCTGGAAAGTCTTTAGATTTGCCATGTCCACGCAAATCCACAGTCAAAACATTAAAATGTTTGACAAATTCTTTCAGTTGTTTGAACCAAATAGAAGAATTACTGCCCGCACCATGTACCAAAACTACCCACTCGGTAGAAGTTTGGTGCGTATATGTTTTATGAAATAGCATTTTTTAGGATATATCTAACAAAGATAACATTATTTATCAAGCAGTAGCAAAATACATAAAAATATAGATTAAAAAAATAAAAACAATTTTTTTTTAATCTCTTTCATTTGCAATTCTTTATAATATGTTATAAAATCGTATAATGAAACAGAAAATAAACTTGTATATTTCCAAAATATTGCTAAAATAGATAATACCTTGCAACAAAAATTTATTGTACCATTTATATTAATTTTTAACTTTTTTTATTCGTTTTCTTTACTTGCCCAACAACAGAAAAAAGAAGTTATTTTTCTCTCAGATGTATTTATTACAGCATTTCGTGCTTCTGTAAAAGATAGTGTTGTAGAGTTTAACAACAAAATAATCAAAGATGATTCGGAATATTTTAATGATACAACCTTGATTGATAATTACCCTTTGCAACGAATTTTAGAGAAAAAACTTGGCAAGGCTATTCCTCGAAATAGAGAGAATAAAATACTGATTAAAAAGAAGTTAGTCTTCAAAAACTGTGATTTTTGGGAGAGGCAACCTCTGCCAACCGACCTCGTACAAGTAGGCTTGCTGATGCGTAATTTTCTTTTTCGACAAGACGTAGAATTTGATGATTGTGCTTTCAAAGATTATACAGGAACAAAGGCTGGCTGGTTTGGTTTTTTTGGTTGCCATTTCGAAAAAGGCTTAGTAATGAAAGATGATTATTGCGATATTATGGAATTTAATGAATGTAAGATTAATCAAGTTTTTGACATTAGACCAGAGTTTATTGGCAAAAGTTTGGTAATTAATCGGTCAGAATTTCGATTTACAGATGCCATAGATTCTGCCTCTCAATTAGGACAACACGGAAAATTATTGTACGAAGCTTCTTTTGTTATCGATAATAATTTCCATATCGGACATAATCCTTTTACCGTAGAAATAAAAAATTCTATCATTGGCTCCAGAAATGACGGCTTTCAAATGAAAATAGATGGGCATTTTAAGGCTTTATTTATCGAAGATGATACCCTCAATATTGCCGTAAATATGACCAATGTATCTGTAGATGAAAAAATTATTTTAATGGATAATGTTTTTAGCAGCTATTTTGGGTTTAATAATTCTTTGTTGCCCGCAACATCTCTGAATACAATTATGTATTGGAATCAATTTAATGGCTTTAAATTAGTAACTTTTAAAGATTCAGATTTAGGAAAACAAGATTATACTGCCGAAGTATATACTGCAACAGATAGCACCGAATTGACTGATTGGAAATCTTTTGAAAATTTTATCAATTCTTATGCAACGCTGATGGCTATTTATAAAAGTCGAAGTGATTTGGAATCTGCCAATGCTTGTTATATAGAAATGAAAACCATACAAACTCGGCGTTTGTTGTATTTATATCGTAGTAATCGTACTATTAATAACTTTTTTAAGTTGCAAATCAATCAATTTTTGGAATATTTTTGTGATTATGGCACAAATCCTGTGAAATCTATTAATTTTTCGATACTTGTAGTATTGTGTTTTAGTTTATTATATGCTATATTTCCCAGCGAAACAGATAATTTGTATGTAATAAGAATACGCTGGAAATTAATGCAAATTATTAATTATTTTAGCACACAAGAACTTGTACCAGACCTTAACCGCCGAAAAACATACAGTGAATTTGAAAATTTAGAAAGATTTAAAATATTATTAGACAAAACAAAACACGAATTACCTCGTTTTTTTAGAGTTTTTACTATTCCTTTTTATTATATTGTGCGTATGTATTTTATGATGGAACGAAAATACGACAAATTACAAGAACTAAATCCTAATTCGTGGGCATATCGTACTCGTAAACAAAAAATGAGGGGTGCAACAAAAATTTTACTACACTTTTCTATTTTTTTATTTGCAGGTTTATTAATGCGTTGTTTCAATGCACTTACCTTGAGTTTAAATGCTTTTGTAACTTTGGGTTATGGTGAAATAGAGGCACAAGGCATTGCAAGGTATTTAGCAGTATTTGAGGGCTTGATTGGTTGGTTTCTTTTGAGTATTTTTAGTGTTAGTTTGATTAGCCAAATTTTGCAGGCTTAGAAAATTTTAGTAAATCACTTACTTAATTATCAATTAATAAATTATTTTATTTTAGACATAGTATTAAATGCTTATAAAATATCTCCATATTTTTTTGTTTTGTAAGTGTTTGCTATTGCTTACACCGACTTTGTATGCTCAAGTTCCTTTTATGCAAGAGGAATATACAGCCTCTTTATACAATAAAAACTATGTAGATAGCCTAAATAAAATAGCTTTTGTTTTGCGAAATTCCGATATTTTACAAGCAAAACAATATCTTACTACAAGTATTCAAATAGCAGAAAAATTAGGATATACACGTGGTTTGGCAGAAGGTTTGGGTTGTATGGGTTTGTTAGATTTGCGATTGGGAGAATATGATATGGCAATTAAACACCATTTTAAATCTTTAAAATTAGCCGAACAGTTGGCAGATAGTCAAATGATTGCATTTAGGTATAATGATATTGCAAATGTGTACAATGCAGAATCTTATTTCGAACAATCTTTGCAATATTATATTAAATCTTTAGAAATTAAACGGAAAATTAAAGATGCTATCGGAATTGCAACCACTTACAACAACATTGCAGGAATTTATATTAAGCAAAAACGGTTTAGTACAGCATTGTGGTATGTAAAAAAAACGCAAAATATCCTTGCAAAGACCGAAGATAAACGAGTTTTGGCAAGAAATTATAGATATTATGCCGAAATTTTTACCGAAAAAGGCGAATATGATTCTGCATTACACTACCACCAAAAAGCAATTACGATTCAAAAAACCATTAAAGATGAATTAGACCAAATTATTAGCATTGCAGATATTGGTTATATTTATGCCAAGCAAAAAAATATAGAGGTAGCTATTCAACATTATCTTATTGCATTAGCAAAAGCACAAAAATATAGAATAAAACAACCCATTGCCCTTATTTACCAACGATTAGCAGAAGCATATTCCAATAAAAAAGATTTCAAAACGGCATACCAATATGAACAAAATTTGCTTGCTCTCAATGATTCCTTATTTCACCAAAAATATGATGATAAAATTTCTCTTTTGGAAATAAAACGAGAAGCTGACAAACGAGAAGCCCAGATTTTGACTTTTAAACACGAGGCACAATTACAAAAAGAAAGGCAAAAACAACAAAATATTTGGTTGTTATTTGCAAGTTTTGCCATTACAGTTTTGTTGCTTATTGCAGGATTGATTCTCTATAACAATAGACAAAAAACTAAAACATTGTTGTTGCTTTCTACTAAAAAAGAAGAAATAGAAAAACAAAAACAGAAAATACAACGTCAAAATGAAGTTTTAGTGGCACAAAATGAAAAATTATATGATTTGAATGTAGAAAAAGATGGGCTAATTAGTGTAGTAGCACACGATTTAAGGTCGCCATTGAATCGTATCAAAGGCTTGGTGCAACTGACAAGAATGGAAGGAAAGTTACTAAAAGAACAAGACGAATATTTGCAAATAACCGAAAAAGTATGTCAAAATGGAATAGAACTTATCAAAGATTTGTTGCTAATCAATAATATAGAAAATGAAAATTCTTCTGTAAATAGTAAAATTATTAATTTTTATGAGTTAATGCAAGATGTAATGGATTCGTATAAGGGGCAAGCACAGCAAAAAAATATACAAATAGTGTATAAAAACCCAATAAAAATTAATAATTTTTCTACAGATGAAGGTTTTTTACGGCGAATTTTAGATAATTTACTCTCTAATGCAATTAAGTTTTCTATGCCCAATACTACAATTTTGTTGATAGTATATGCAGAAGATGCGTCTGTAAAAATTTCGGTAAAAGATGAAGGTTTGGGAATGTCTGAAATAGATAAAACAAAATTGTTTAAAAAATTCCAAAAACTATCTGCCAAACCAACCGCAGGCGAAGATTCTACAGGTTTAGGTTTGTCGATAGTCAAGGCATTGGTCGAAAAATTGCAAGGTACAATAACTGTAGATAGCAAATTGCAAGAAGGTACAGAATTTACAGTAATATTGCCATTTTTACAATAAAACAACTAAAACATAGCTTGAATATGTTGTTGTAATTGTGGGAAAAATAGCAAAAAGTCTTCTCGAAATCCCTCATAGTCTATTTCCAAAATATCTATAGCTTGTCCAAAATCTTTGCGAAATTTTGATTTTTGGGAAAGATTAGCCAATGCTCGTGCAACTCCTTTTTTTTGGCTATAAAAAAACAACCAATTATTTGCTATCATTTCGGGCAAATAAAGCCGTAGAGATGCAGGCAGATAGATGTGATGATTTTCTAAACTTTGGTAAGCAAAATTACAAAATTCTTGGCGGTCTTGTTTGCCAAATTTTTGCCATTCGAGAGCCAAAAAATGGTCATAAAATACATCTACCAATACACTCGAATATCTACCATAACTACTTTCTAAACGGTTTTTGCTTTGTTTAACGATGGAATGTGTGTCTGTAAAATGGTCTATTTGGTGGTGAATAACAATGCCTTTTTTGATATTTTCTGGAAAATCTACAATCTGGCTACTTCGCACAAAATCGGCAACAAAATTACCAACCATAATTTCAGGCTCATTATTAGAAAGAAAAAGATGGGCTAAGTAATTCAAAATATAGATAGAATATAAGTACCATGAAGTAATACGCAGCTCCTGCTACGTTCTGTAAGTTGCCTCACCGCATATTCGCCTGAAGACACCTTACAACTGCTACGCAACTTACATGAATGTATAGATAAGACAAAAATAAATGTCATTTTTCTTTGTAAGTTTTGCGTCTTTGTAATTTATTAGCAAAAAATTAGCTATTTGTAGGTAAAATGTATTTGTAATAAGTAAGTGTAAAAAATTAATTGATAATACTTTTTAGTGTAAATAACAGAAGTTGCATAGCAACCGTATATTCTGCTTTAGTGCGGGGCTGCCTAAGCGAATGTTTAAGTAAGCACTTTTGACGTGCTGATGACATTCACTTAGGCAGCCCCGCACTAAAGGCGAATATACAGTTTTTTTATTTCATAGACTTTCTAAGTTCTTGTAGTTGTGCAAGAGTTAAACCTGTAATTTTTGCAATAAAATCATTCGTAGAACCCTCTGAAATTAAATTTTCTACAATTTCAAGCACTTTTACATCTACCGCAGTTTTAACAACATTTTTCATATCCAAATAATACAATAAGCTCCGTTCATAAATACTGCGTTGTTCGTAAGTCATAGCTGCAAGTTCAGTCGTATGAAAGGCTTTTTGAAAAATAGGTTCATTCAAAATAGCAGGAATATGGTCAAAACTGCCTAAATTTTTGAGAAAATAACACCATTTATCAAAATGACTTACTAATTCGTTTTCTTTCTTGATAAATAAAGGCATTTGTAAGAATTTAAAGTGCAATTTGTCATAAAACAATTCGCCATCTTGGTCTTTCAAAGCTACTTCTCTAAAAAACTTTTTCTTATCCTGTTCCTCATCATAAATAAAGTCCAAAATAGCCACAAAATAGACAGGTTGCAACTTAAAATCCCAGTCATCACCTTTTATAGCTTGTTCTTTGATTGGAAAAGTGGAGTAGAACAAACTTCTATCTTTAAAATAGTGCATTTTCGCCTTTTGCATTTCTACAATAAATCTTTCTCCACTTACAGCAGTACAGTAGATGTCAAATATTGCCTTTCTATCCGCAGGCAAGTCGGGCATATTTTCGGTATTTCTGAAACTCAAATCTGCTATTTGGTGCAGATTTGGCAGTAATTGATTGAGAAAATCTATCAATAAATCTTTGTTGGCTTCCTCGCCAAAAAGTTTTTTAAAGCCAAAATCTGTATATGGATTGACGTATCTTGCCATAGAAAATAGTTATTTTATAGGCAAAGATACCAAAAAATAAGGACTTATAAAACAGGCAAAAAAATATTTTTAGGAGATTTGCGAGCCGTAGCATCATTCGCCTGAAGGCAAATATACGGGCAGAGGTGGAGAAAATGATAAGGTTTTTGGAGGATTAGCCCCCTATCCCCCGAAGGGGGAACTGTATATTTGCCTTCAGGCGAATGTCATCGGGAGGTCAAAGGTACTTGCTTAGATTTGTCCACTGATTAAAACATTCGCCTAAAGGCAAATATACGGTTTTTTATTTCATAGACTTTTTCTAAGTTCTTGCAGTTGTGCAAGAGTTAAACCTGTTGCTTGTATAATAAATTCATTTTCAGAACCTAATGCAATTAAATTTTTCGCAATTTCAATTTTTAATTCATCTCTCGTTTCTTGTACCGCTATTTCCACCGCCTCATCAACCGCAGTTTTTACCACATTTTTCATATCCAAATAATACAACAAACTCCGTTCATAAATGCTGCGTTGTTCGTAAGTCATAGCTGCAAGTTCAGTAGTATGAAATGCTTTTTGAAAAATAGGCTCATTCAAAATGGCAGGAATATGGTCAAAACTGCCTAAATTTTTAAGAAAATAACACCATTTATCAAAATGGCTTACTAATTCGTTTTCTTTTTTGACAAACAAAGGCATTTGCAGAAACTTGAAGTGCAATTTGTCATAAAACAATTCGCCATCTTGGTCTTTGAGTGCCACTTCTCTAAAAAACTTTTTCTTATCCTGTTCCTCATCATAAATAAAGTCCAAAATAGCCACAAAATAGACAGGTTGCAACTTAAAATCCCAGTCATCACCTTTTATAGCTTGTTCTTTAATTGGAAACGTGGAATAGAATAAACTTCTATCTTTAAAATAGTGCATTTTCGCCTTTTGCATTTCTACAATAAATCTTTCACCACTTTTTGCTGTGCAATAAATATCGAAGATAGCCTTTCTATCCGCAGGCAAGTCAGGTAGATATTCCGTATTACGGAAACTTAAATCAGCTATTTGGTGCGGACTTGGTAATAACTGATTCAGAAAATCTATTAATAAATCTTTGTTGGCTTCCTCGCCAAAAAGCTTTTTAAAGCCAAAATCAGTGTAAGGATTGATGTATTTTGCCATAGCAAGAGTTAGTTTATAGCAAAGATACGAAGAAATAAGGATTTATTAAAACAGGCAAAGAAATATTTTTAGGAGATTTGCGAACCATGGCATCATTCGCCTGAAGGGGGAACTGTATATTTGCCTTCAGGCGAATGTCATCGGGAGGTCAAAGGTGCTTACTTAGATTTGTCCACTGATTAAAACATTCGCCTAAAGGCAAATATACGGTTTTTTATTTCATAGACTTTTTCTAAGTTCTTGCAGTTGTGCAAGAGTTAAGCCTGTATATTTCATTATTTTTGCGTCAGTTTCATTATCTGCTAACATATTTTTTGCAATTTCAATATTTCGTTTGTCTATTGTTTCTAACACAGCTATTTCCACCGCCTCATCTACCGCAGTTTTCACCACATTTTTCATATCCAAATAATACAACAAACTCCGTTCATAGATACTTCGTTGTTCATAAGTCATTGCTGCAAGTTCGGTGGTATGAAATGCTTTTTGAAAAATAGGTTCATTCAAAATGGCAGGAATATGGTCGAAGTTGCCTAAGTTTTTAAGAAAATAACACCATTTATCAAAATGACTTAGTAATTCATTTTCTTTTTTGACAAATAAAGGCATTTGCAGAAACTTAAAGTGCAATTTGTCATAAAACAATTCGCCATCTTGGTCTTTGAGTGCCACTTCTCTAAAAAACTTTTTTTTATCCTGTTCTTCATCATAAATAAAGTCTAAAATTGCCACAAAATATACAGGTTGCAGTTTAAAATCCCAGTCATCACCTTTTATGGCTTGTTCTTTGATTGGAAAAGTGGAGTAGAATAAACTTCTATCTTTAAAATAGTGCATTTTTGCCTTCTGCATTTCTACAATAAATCTTTCGCCACTTTTAGCAGTGCAATAAATGTCAAAGATAGCCTTTCTATCCGCAGGCAAGTCGGGTAGATATTCCGTATTACGGAAACTTAAATCAGCTATTTGGTGCTGATTTGGCAGTAATTGATTAAGAAAATCTATCAACAAATCTTTGTTGGCTTCCTCGCCAAAAAGTTTCTTAAACCCAAAATCTGTATATGGATTGACGTATTTTGCCATAGAAAATAGTTATTTTATAGGCAAAGATACCAAAAAATAAGGACTTATAAAACAGGCAAAGAAATATTTTTAGGAGATTTTGCGAACCATGGCATCATTCGCCTGAAGGCGAATATACGGGCAGAGGTGGAGAAAATGATAAGGTTTTTGGAGGAGTAATTGTAGTGCGGACTTTTAGTCCGCACCGTATATTCGCCTTCAGGCGAATGTCATCGGGAGGTCAAAGGTACTTGCTTAGATTTGTCCACTGATTAAAACATTCGCCTAAAGGCAAATATACGGTTTTTTATTTCATAGACTTTCTAAGTTCTTGTAGTTGTGCAAGAGTTAAGCCTGTAATATCTATAATAAACTGATTATCTGAGCCTTTTAAAATCAAATTTTTCGCAATTTCTATTTTTAGTTCATCTCTTGTTGTAATTTTTGTTGCTTCTATTGCTATTTCTACCGCCTCATCTACCGCAGTTTTTACCACATTTTTCATATCCAAATAATACAATAAGCTCCGTTCATAAATACTTCGTTGTTCATAAGTCATTGCTGCAAGTTCGGTGGTATGAAATGCTTTTTGAAAAATAGGTTCATTCAAAATGGCAGGAATGTGGTCAAAACTGCCTAAATTTTTAAGAAAATAGCACCATTTATCAAAATGACTAACTAATTCGTTTTCTTTCTTGACAAACAAAGGCATTTGTAGAAACTTGAAATGCAATTTGTCATAAAACAATTCGCCATCTTGGTCTTTCAAAGCTACTTCTCTAAAAAACTTTTTCTTATCCTGTTCTTCATCATAAATAAAGTCTAAAATTGCCACAAAATATACAGGTTGCAGTTTAAAATCCCAGTCATCACCTTTTATGGCTTGTTCTTTAATCGGAAATGTGGAATAAAATAAACTTCGGTCTTTAAAATAGTGCATTTTCGCCTTTTGCATTTCTACAATAAATCTTTCTCCACTTTTTGCTGTGCAATAAATGTCAAAGATAGCCTTTCTATCCGCAGGCAAGTCAGGTAGATATTCCGTATTACGGAAACTTAAATCAGCTATTTGGTGCGGACTTGGTAATAACTGATTCAGAAAATCT
>JBIKRY010000086.1:0-15610 GCA_044348925.1 Bernardetiaceae bacterium | reverse complement strand
CCCTGTAGGGGGCGGGGGGCTTTTGTTTGCCAGCATCAACCAAAAATCTCAACAACTTTCTGTTTTCAATTTTGCTGATGCGGTACATTATGAAGATAATCGCAGGTATTTTTTGTGGTTTTTGTTGCCAATTTTGGGATTAGTAGGTTTGTTGTGGACTTTTGTGCCACGACTTTTTACGGAGGCAACGCCACGTATTATGCAATATAACAAAACTTTTGAGCCAAAAGCACCATTTAATTTTAAGCTACAAAATGCTGATTTACAAGTATTTAAGAACGAGGACTTTGAATTGAACTTGACAACTGATGGCGAAGCCTTGCCAAAAGAAGTTACAGTTTTGACAAATGATGGTAGAAAATTGCGAATGGAAAGTAAAAGTATTGGGCAGTTTGCCTATTTGTTTAAAAATGTGCAAAAAGATATAGAATTGCAATTTGAAAGTGCAGGTTTTAAGTCTAACTTATTCACTATCAAGGTTTTAGAAAGACCAAATCTTAGCAATTTTTCGGCACAACTTACTTACCCAAGTTATATTAACAAAGCAAATGAAAAATTGGATAACACAGGAAATTTGATTATTCCCGAAGGCACAACTGTAACGTGGACTTTCAAAGCTCAACAAACAGATAAATTAAATGTGCAATTTGGTGAGGAAATTACCGAAACTATCAAAAAAGATAATGATGTTTTTGAATTGACAAAGAAATTGCTAAAATCTACGTCTTACAAACTCAATTTGAAAAATCCACATTCTACAAACAAAGAACCTATTGAATATCAAGTAAATGTAATTCCTGATGAATATCCGACCATTACGTTAAAGCAATATGAGGACACAACTTTGTATAATTATGTGTTGGTTGGTGGCAATATTGGAGATGATTATGGGGTGCGAAAATTGGAATTTGGGTATAGAGTGTTACCTAAAGACTTGTTAGGTTTCGAAAAACCTAACAAGTCTGAAAACAATAATTCGACAAATAATTTCAAATTTATTCCTTTAACTTTCAATGCAAGTTTAATTAATCAAAGTTATTACCAACAAATTGCTTTATCTGAATTGAAATTGCAAGAAGGCGACAAACTCGAATATTTTGTGCAAGTGTGGGACAATGACGGAATAAAAGGCTCGAAAAGTGCCAAAACTTCTACTTTTGAGTTTAATGTTCCCGATAAATCGGCAATGAAACAGGCTATGCAGCAGTCGGCAAAAAGTGCAGAAAGCCAAATTGCAAAGGCATTAGACAAAGCAAAAGAATTGGAAAATGCTTTGAAAGATGTCGAGGATAGACTAAAAACAAAGAAAAATCTAAATTGGCAAGATAAAAAAGCTATTGAGGAGTTGTTGCAGAAAAAAGCCGAAATGGAACAGGAAATGGCAAAAATGCAAGAACAAAACAAAATGTTGCAAAATAAACAAGATAGATTTGGACAACAAAATAAGGAAATTGCCGAAAAAGCTAAGCAATTACAAGAATTGATGGACAAGGTGCTTGATGACGAAATGAAAAAAATGTATGACGAATTGAATAAATTGTTGCAACAGGACAATATGAAACCTGAAATGCAACAAATGGTGGAGAAAATGGAAAAGAAAAATCAAAACGTCAAAAAGGAATTGGATAGGGCTTTGGAATTGTTTAAAAAATTGCAATTCGAACAAAAAATGAATCAAACTATTGAGGATTTGAAGGAATTGGCAGAGAAACAGGAGGATTTGGCGGAGAAAACAGACAAATTAGAACAGGATTTAGGACAGGATAAACAGGATTTACAGGATAAAAAAGATTTAAAAGATAAGTCTGAAAAAACAGAAAAGTCTGAAAAAACTGATAAAACAGAAAAGTCTGAAAAAACTGATAAAACAGAAAAATCTGACAAAACGGAGAAATCTGATAAAACGGAAAAGTCTGATAAAAATGCAGATAAAAAAGATGAACAAAAATCTGAAAATGCTGCACCCAAAACTGCGGAACAAGCCGAGAAAAAACAAGAGGAATTGAACAAGGAATTTCAAGACCTTAAAAAAGAGTTGGACGAACTTGAAAAATTGAACAAAGAATTAAAAGACAAAGATGGCAAAGAGGAAAACCAAGAAAAATTGGACGAAATGAAACCTGATGCCAAAGATGTTGAACAAGAGCAAAAAGAAAGTAAAGAAAGTTTGCAGAAAAAAGAGAGTAAAAAAGCTGCGAAAAAACAGAAAAAAGCTGCGGATAAAATGAAAGAAATGGCAGAAAAAGCCGAAGAAATGCAGCAAAGTTCTGAACAAGAACAAGCAGAGGAAGATTATGATGATTTGCGAAAAATCTTAGAAAATTTGGTAAAACTTTCGTTTGACCAAGAAGAGGTGATGAAAGAATATCGCAAAATTCGTCAAGATGACCCTCGTTTTATTACTTTGGGGCAACAACAGTTGAAGTTGAAAGATGATGCAAAAATTATCGAAGATAGTTTGCTATCATTGGCAAAACGGGTTTTTCAAATTCAGTCTTTTGTTACTCGCGAGGTTACGAATATGAATGATTATATGGAGCAAAGCCTTGACGAAATCAAAAAACGGAATACAAGTGCTGCGTCTGGCAAACAACAATTTGCAATGACTGCTATGAATAATTTGGCTTTGATGTTGAGTGATGTGTTGAAAAGTATGCAGGAAAATATGGGTAAACAAATGTCGGGCAAGCAAATGGCAAACAAAAAAGGTAGTAAACCAAATTTAGGGCAGATGCAAAAAGGTTTGGGGCAAAAAATCCAAGATTTGCAGAAATCGGGCAAAACAGGCAAAGCATTATCCGAAGAGTTGGCAAAATTGGCAGCCGAACAGGAAATGATACGCAAGGCTTTGCAGGAGCAAATGGGCAAAAATGGCAAGGAAAAAAAAGGTAAAGAGGGCAAGGACGGAAAAGAAGGTAAAGACGGAAAAGAAGGCGACAACGGAGAAAATGGAATGGGCGGAGATATAAGCAAAATGTTGGAACAAATGGAAAAATCGGAGGAAGACCTTGTCAATAAACGAGTTACGGAGGAGTTAATTCAGCGACAAAAGGAGATTTTAACTCGACTTTTGGAGTCTGAAAAAGCTATGCGTGAACGGGAAGAAGACCCAAATCGGGAGGCAAATACTGCCAAAGAAAAGCAACAAATTGTTCCACCTGCGTTTGAGGAATACCTAAAATTGAAGGAGAAACAAGTGGAATTGCTAAAAACTATTCCGCCTTCGTTTAATCCTTATTACAAACAAAAAGTAAATGAGTATTTTAAGAAAATGGGAAGTTAGTCAAAAAAGCTACGTTGCTCAAGTTGCAAAAGTACAACTTAAGCAACGTAGCTTTTTTGGCTTATACAAATCCACGCCCTCCTGTCAAAAAACCGTACAATGTAGGTACTATTTTTCGCAAAATTATTCCACAAATTATAGAAAATAGAATTACGACTAAAGGTATGCAAAGGAAAGTAAAGATTCGATGATATTGCCAATTTGCCAAAAACGCATTGCCTATATACATCACATAATACAAAATAGGCACGTGCATAGCATAGATGATAAACGTAAAAGGTTGTAGATATTGCACAAGGGTATTTTTTGCACAAATTCTTACAACTTTATCCATACCATACCAGATGCCAATAAAGCCTGTTAGTTCACAAATTTTGTGTAAAATTCCAATCAGCAGTCCATTATGCCCAGCCAAAAACGAATAACCAAGAAAAGCAAGATACGTTTTAATAAATGCCGTAGAAATAAACAATATAATTATTATAGTATTAGACAAATAAGTAGGTTGTTTTTCTATATCAAAGTTGGTTTTTTGTAGCCATATTCCCAAAGAGAAAAATAAAAGCCCTGTTCCTTCTATCAAAAATAAATTAATAGTCGAAATCCAAAACAAAAGCATACACACAAACCAAGTTTTTGGATAATTTATTACACAATATCTAATAGCTGGATATGCAATATTATAGACCAATAACACCCGAATAAACCATAATTGGAATGCTATTGGTGCAAAAAAAGTCCTTCCTATAAGACCTTCCCAATTATATTGACTTACAAAGACAATTTTGTCGCTAAACATTGCCAAACCTGTAGCTTGAATAGCCTCTTTTGTGATTGGGATAAATTCCAAAAAATAAGTTAAGCATAAAGCCAAAATACTCCAAATAAGATAAGGAATACCTAAGTTTCGTAGTCTTTTTAGGGTTTTTACTGTATAATTATTTTGGTCTGTAAAGGCATATAAGTAGCCTGAAATAACAAATAACATAGGAATCCTAAATCGTAGTAAACCATTTGCCAAAAGATATTCAACAAAAGTAGTTACAGTCATCTGTTCTTGCACCATAGACCAAGGTTGCAAATAGGTATCTTGCAAGTTGTAGCCATGCACATATACCAAAAAAATCATAGATACAAAACTAAAAAACTTAAATTTTTGGCTTAAAAAAAGGGTCATATTTTGTAAGATGCTAAATTTGTTAAACTGTTTTTTGCAATTCTATGACTGTTATTTCGGGGAAAATTCCAATTCTACCAGGAAATCCTAAATAGCCAAATCCTCGATTGACATACAAATATTGTTGTGCTTCTTTGTGCAAGCCTGCCCATTGTTTATAGACATATTTTACAGGACTCCATTTAATATCTCCCCATTCCAAACCAAATTGTGCCCCATGCGTATGTCCCGAAAAAGTAATATCAATATCTGGAAATTTGGTTCTCACTTGTGCATCCCAATGCGTAGGGTCATGCGAAAGCAATAATTTTATGGGAGCATCAGCACCTTGATAGGCTTGTTGTAGTTTCCCTTTTTTTGGAAATTGTGGCTTTGCACTCCAATTTTCTACGCCTATGATGGCTATTTTTTCGTTATTTCGTTCTATTATTTTATGCTCATTCATCAAAAGTTGCCAACCCATTTGTGCATGAATATTTTTTAAGGCTTCTAAATTATTTTCTTTTGCTTGTGCATTTTCCCAAATTACATAATCTCCATAATCGTGATTGCCCAAACACGAAAACACGCCTAAAGGAGCAGTAATTTTATTGAATACCTCTATATATTCTTCCATTTCGGTTGCCATATTATTGACCAAATCTCCTGTAAAAAATACAATATCAGGTTTTTGGTCGAGAATCATAGCAATTCCACGTTTCACTGCCTCTTTATCAAAAAAACTTCCTGCGTGAATATCCGAAATCTGGACTATTTTCAAGCCATGAAAAGAATCTGGTAATTTTGGTAATTTGATGGTATGTTTGCGAACTCTGTAATCATGTGCACCCGAAAAAATACCATAAGTCATACCTAACAAAGGAACTGCACCAAAACCTAAAGCTAATTTCATCATAAAAGTAGAACGTGAAATTCCTTCTCCATCAAGATTAGTAGAGTGATTATTGCCTATTTTTTGATAAATCCATTGCAATAATCTACCAATATCTTCTAAAAATAGAATAATTACTACAAAAAACTTGGCAAGATATAGCATAAAAAAAGCCACCATAATAAAACGGCGTACATTGTTACCAAGTAATTCGGGTCTGGTAAAATTATAAGCAAACAAGGCAATAAAACTAACAATAGACACTATCCAATAACTATAATAGACAATATTTTTTGCACTTTTGTCTTGAAAAACAGTCTTAAAGGCTTGAAAAACGTAGTAATCTATGCCAAATAAGATAATGGTAAGAATTGGAATGAAGATTAATTTGTTCATGATAGGAAAATATTTGTAAATTTTTAAGTGCTATTTTATTGTATCATAGAGGCTATGAATGTACTACAAATCTTAGTATTGTATCAAGAAGTAGGTAGGAACTAAATTAGAAAAATAAAAAAATAGTTTGGTATCCTTATAAGACAAAAGGGCTACCTCAAAGAGATAGCCTTTTTGTACAACAATTAAAACATATCAACCTATAAATTCACAATAGGTAAAATCTTTGTAGTTTATAGGTACAAAAATTTTACGTATTATACAGTTATGTTTGCCAAAGTTGTGCCAAAAAAGCTAATAACTTGATTATGAATAAGTTAGTATTTTTTATTTTTTATTTTGTAGAAAAAGTGTACGATTTAGGACATTTTGTTGTCCGAAATCGTACAAATAGTTAAAATAGTTCTTTTGCAATATGATATACTGCTGCAGATTTTCCCATCGAATAATAATGTAGGCAAGGCACACCAAATTTCATTAATTCTTTGGATTGCATAATACACCATTCTATTCCCAAGTTTTTTACTTCCTCGTTATTTTTGCATCTTTCTACAGATTCTGCAAGTTCTTCGGGAATATCTATATGAAAAATTCTTGGCAATGCGGTAAGTTGTCCTTTTACGGTCATTGGTTTTAGCCCTGGGATAATTGGCACATCAATTCCAATTTCTCTACATTGTCTTACAAATTCAAAAAATTTAGAATTGTCAAAAAACATTTGTGTTACGATATAATCTGCACCCAATTCTACTTTTTGTTTTAAGTGTTTTAAATCTGCTTTTAGATTTGGTGCTTCAAAATGTTTTTCGGGATAGCCCGCCACGCCAATACAAAAATTGGTTGGGGTGGTAACTTGCATTTCATCATCGAGGTATTTTCCGTTATTTACATCTACAATTTGCTTGATGAGGTCTGTTGAGTAGGCGTGTCCCTGTGGTTCGGGAACAAAAGTAGCTTCGGTTTTGATAGAATCTCCTCGCAAAGCCAATACATTTTCTATGCCCAAAAAGTGCAAATCTATAAGTGCAGCTTCGGTTTCTTCTTTGGTAAAACCACCACAAATAATATGTGGTACGGCATCTACATGATACCTATTCATTATGGCAGCACAAATACCTACAGTGCCTGGACGTTTGCGAATAGTTCGTTTTTCTAATAGCCCGTTTTCACGTTTTTTGTAGATAAATTCTTCTCGGTGGTAGGTAACGTCTATAAATGGCGGTTTAAATTCCATTAATGGATTGATAGCATCAAAAATAGATTGTATGCTTTCGCCTTTGAGTGGTGGCAAAATTTCGAAAGAAAATACTGTTTTATCAGCATTTTTAAGATGTTCTGTTATTTTCACGGCAGTAGTCGGGTTAAAAAAGATACAAGTATAAATAATTTATAGGAATTTTGGCAGAAAAATGTCGTTTTTATTACAAACTTTATAAAAAAATGGGCTTTGTGGTTTATGCTATACAATAACTAAAAACTCTATGTATAGTTTTGGAATTTTATGAGTAATTTCTATAGCACTTATTTTATTTTTACTATTTTTATTCTTTGTAAATTGCGTAGCAACTATAGCATAGATTACCTTATTACAAAAAATAGAAAATCTTAACAAAATTACCTAATTTACGTATATTCTACAATTACTTAAAACGTAACAACTATGTACCATATTTTGCCCATATTTTTTGTTTTTCTATTTTTGTCGGCTTGTAAAAATAACAAAGCAACAGAAAATAGTAATAGTAGCAGCAAAGAAATCCTTGCAGAACCTGCTTCTTCTGAATTTACAGAGATGAAGTTTGAACATATTGCACACAAATTTGGTAAAGTAACCGAAGGCACTATGATAAAACACACTTTTAAGTTTACCAACACAGGCACAACACCTTTGATTATCAGCGAAGTGGCTCCACAATGTGGTTGCACGACTACAGATTTCCCCAAAAAACCAATTTTACCTAATCAAACAGGAGAAATTACCTTAGAATTGGATACCAAAGGCAAACGTGGCGAAATTGAAAAAAATGCTCGAATTGTAGCAAATATTGAGGGTGGAACTATGTTTTTGTTTTTGCGTGGCGAAGTTATTGCAACAGACTCGGCTCGTCCTGCTTCACTACCAAGATAAATTAGAATGCTTGTGAAAGTGTTGTAAAAAGGCTTTCACAAGAAATCTATTACCAAAAATGAAAAATTGCATACCCTCCAAATTACCAAAAAGTCCTATCATTTGTCTGTATTATACCATTCATTCTTTGTAAAATAGTGTATATTTGTTGCTTGACAAAAACGATATTATATATAATTATTTTTTTTACTAAATTAACGTGAACTACGGATACCGTATATTCGCCTTTAGGCGAATGAGTCTGGTAAATTGAAAGAAAAATAGTAATTATTTCTCAAAATTTGTGAATTTATAACCAAGTTCGTTTTTATCCTTACATTTCATTCGCCTAAAGGCGAATATACGGTTGCTACGCAACTTATTTATTATATATTTTACTTGTAACTTCTTGATTATCAATAAAGTAATCCGTAGTTCACGTTAAAATTCAATTTTCTTCTTGTGTACTATTGTGCATTACCCAATCGCCAAGTAGAAATACACCATAACCAAAAGCCGAAAAAAAGCCAAGAATGGGCATTTGATGAACAAATAACAAAATAATCATAGAAATATGGGTAATAAATAACCAAATAGCACCAAAAATAGCTGCATTTTTGTCTTCCTCTTCTATAATTTCTTTCTCTATATATAACTCAAATCCTAATAATTCGGCAAGTGGTGCTATAATGTCTAACAGTAACCACCGCATTAGAAAAAGTTGCACAAAAATATTCACTACAGCAAGTATTATTCCTAAGGCTGCAAAATAATTTGTGTATGGAATCATGTTTCCAAAAAAACTTGTAGCTAAAAAAACCGTAGCACCAAGTGGCAATAATAATACTGCAGCAGCAATAAGATTGAGCAACATAAAATGTCTAATAAGTTAAAAGGAGAAAACTTCTTCTATGTATTTAAAGGTCGTTAGGACTTCTACTTTTCCATTGATGATTCCTACAGTATGTTCATAATGTGCCGATGGTTTGCCATCTAATGTACGAATGCCTTGTTCTCCTTCGCGTTTCATTACTTCTTTTTTTCCTAAATTAATCATAGGTTCTATAGCAATTACCAAACCATTTGCTAATTTTTTGCCATCTCCTCGTCTTCCATAGTTTTGAACAATAGGTTCTTCGTGTAAATTTTTGCCTACGCCATGCCCTACTAATTCTCTTACCACCGAAAAACCTTGTTTTTCTACGTGTTGTTGCACTGCAAAGCCTATATCTCCCAAACGTCCATTTACTTTCATTGCCTCGATGCCTTTGTAAAGAGATTCTCTAGTAGTTTTTAGCAAGTGCATTACTTGAGGTTTTACTTCGCCTACAGGATATGTATAGGCAGAATCGGCATGAAAACCATTTAAGAACACGCCACAATCTACCGAAATAATATCTCCATCTTGTAACTCATAGTGGTCTGGTACGCCATGTACTACTACATCATTCACAGAAATACACAGGGAAGCAGGAAATCCGTCATAATTGAGGAAGGAAGGATATGCTTGGTGGTCTTTGATAAACTCTTCGGCTCTGCGGTCTAAATCTATAGTTTTGGCACCTACTTTTATCATTTTTGCTATTTCTCCGTGTACTTTGCCCAAAATTTCGGCACTTGCTTTAATAGCTTCTATGTCTTTTTGTGTTTTGTAATAAATATCCATTAGATTAAAAATAAAATTTGTCTGCAAAGCTACTAAAATTATTTTTGTTATTAGATAATTTTTAAATAGAATTTGACAAAGTGCTTGTAAGTAATCTAAGTTTTATAGAATTAGTAGTGGTAAATTTTTACTTGTAAGTAATGATAAGTGTTAAATGGTAATTGCTGAATTATGTAAGTATTTGATTATCAATAATTTATAAATAAAAATAATCTAAGCCAATTTCTGCTCACTACTTATAAAAATAGGAGTTGTGTAAAAGCTATTGCCATTACACAACTCCTATACATCAGACTAAAACAGGTTTTCTAAATAGGCTTGGCTCATTTTTCCCTGCTTTTCTTAGACGTTTTTCGTAAGTTTCCAATAATTTCCAAAACACAATAGGAATATCTGTAAGTTGTTGCGAATCAATACTATATAAATTAGTATCTTCCATAATTCTAATTTCAAAATTTCCATATTCTCCAAATAAATTAAATTCGCCACCAAAAAAGTCGCCTTCCTCTAATTTATCTACCAATTTGTTGCCAAACCAAATTTCTACTTTTCCACGCACAATAATATGCAAATCGGCTACTTGGTAGGTATAAAGTGCAGTATGTGGCTCAAACCAAACTCTTTGCATGAGTCTTGCTACTTTGGTTAGGATAGGAAAAGAAACTACTTCGCCAAAAATCCAAGTGTCTTGCAAAAACAGGATATAATCTTCCAATTTTTTGAGTTCACCATACAAATTATTGCGAATTACAAACTCATTGTAGGCATCTGCTGGTAGTTGTAAAGCCTGCAAATTGCTGGCTGCCCAATAGGTTTCGAGGGCATTCATTCCCAAATAACCCGCATAAAAACCTACCAAAGAACCTGCATAAAAAGTATGTTGCATACCTTTTTGCGAGTCTGTATATTCCACAGCACCTGTTAAAAGCAAATACACATAATCACTCCTATTTCCTTTTTTAAACAAAATAGAACCAACATTGATACTTTTTATTGGGTGATTGAGCAAATAATGAATATCATATAGCGGGGCATTAGGAAAATAAAAACGCAAATAATTAAATGCTGCTTCTAAAATATAGTTATAATAGTGATTAGCAGGAATTAAAATATCGACCATACCAAAGGCTGCCGAAGAACCTATTTCGCGTTGTTGCATGGTCAATGGCTTGTTGGTATGTGCCAAGACTATTTTATGGGAAAGGTCATTTTTAAAATCTATAGCATTGCCATGAATCATTCCGCCACCAATATCTATTTTTTTGAGGTGTGCAGCTTGTAAATATAATTGCTTAATTTCTTCACATCTTGCAAGACTAATAACAGATTCATTCGTAATTTTATTAGGAATGGTCATTTTATCCAACACATCAAAGGCTGTAATATCTGCCCAATGAATGTATGTTTTGTCATCATTTCCCCATTCTGCCCTAAACATAAAACAATTAGTTTCGACAGGGTGTGGCGAATATACAGGCATTACTTGCAATCCATCTACATTTGACCATTCATCAAAAGGAATATCATAAACATCAAAAAAGTTAGCAAAATTATTTTCTCGAATAGACATTAAGGCACACAGTTTTTTGGTAACAGAAAGTCTAATCAAAGGCGTAGCATAGTATTTTAGCTTTCTATCGGTGCGAATAAGTGTGGTTAAGCCTGCAAAATGGTCGTCATGGACGTGGGTATGAAAAAGTCCTTCTATTTCATTGACACTAATTCCAAGATAATTTAAGGTAGTCAAAATATTAGGACCTGCGTCAATAAGATAAATTTTGCCTTGAAAAATAATAATACTCGACATACAAGGACGGTGAATATCCCAACCATCTCCCTCGCCAGAATGAATAACCGCAAAATATTCTCGTTTGATAAACTGATAGCCTAATTGAAAAGGTGCTTCATATTTTTCGTGTGGTGCAAGATTGAGATTGATAATGGTTTTTTCGTCTTTGTAACTAATTTCGTACACATTGAGTTTTAGTCGAGTAATATACACGCCATTACGCAATTCCATAGGCTCGTCATAAACAATTCTACGGTCTAATAAACTTTGTGGGGTACTAATTTTGCCAAAAGCAAAAAATAATTTAATTCGCATCATTTCTTCTGCTTGTTCTTCCGAAATGCCTGCCGACATAATTTCCTCTTTGCTAATTAAGCCATAATTTCCTCTAAAAATATATTCCATTTGCGAGTTTACAGATTCTTCTGCACCTATCAACATGGGTTTTGTACCATTATTACTGGGGTGGTTTGGTATAATCATACCTTGCAAATACAACATTTGCAAGACAGGAAACTCCGTTAAATTGGAGAACATACCGTTTTGAATTAATACATCTGACAATAAAACTGCATTAGGTCCTGTTTCGCATTGCACGCCATTTTTGTTGATGTCCTCGATATAACCACGTTTTTTCATGTGCTTAACCGCATCAGCAGGGCAACCGCAGAGGATTCTAAGATTTGCTTCTTCTATTTCTACCCAAAAAACGCCTGTAGTTATTCGTAGAGTTTTCATGACAGTGTATTAATTTGTTAGTGCTTGTATGAAATTGCTAAACTTATGAATTTTATTGTCTATAGTTTGCAATAGTTGAGCATATACTATGCAAAATCATACCAATTTTAACAATTCCTTACAAGTTTCACTACAAATTAAATATAAAATATTAGTTTACAAAATAAAACTCCAATAAAATTTATAGTAGTAAATTTATTGGAGTATTTTGTAAGTAATATTACTGTACACTTGGCGACAAAAATGTGGTTTTTTGTTCATTCAATAATTCATTTTTTTGATAAATTTGAATGGTAATTTTGGTACTTAGTTGGTGAATATCTTTTTTAGGAATTAGTACAAAGAAAACTCCTTTTACGTCATTTTGGCTTGGTAAGTGCAATGTTTTTGCATCATTTACAAATTTTATCGTACCAATATTTTCTTTGATTCTAAATTCCAAATCCATTGCATTGGGAGTTTTATTTACCAATTCTACATTATATAAGTTGCTGATAGTCAAGCTGTCTGGCTGTTGATACAACATTCCCGAAGTGCGTAAAATGGTCATTGCTACAGGTTTTCGACTAATTAACAAATAAGTTAATACGCCCAACAACAAAGTCAAAACAACGGAATAAGCTGCAATTCGTGTGGTAAATCGCAAAGGTTTTTTCTGGGTTATGCCTTCCATCGAGTCATAACGAATAAGTTTTTTAGGTTTTGCTATTTTTTCCATTACCTCATCACACACATCTATACAAGCTGTGCAGTTGATACATTCCAACTGTGTACCGTTGCGAATATCTATGCCTGTAGGACATACTTGTACGCACAATTTGCAGTCAATACAGTCGCCTTTTGGGGTTTCTGCGGGGCTTTGTGTATCATTTTTTTTGAGTTTTCCGCGTGGCTCCCCTCGCACAAAATCATAAGCAACTACAATACTTTTGTTATCCAAAAACACACTTTGCAATCTGCCATACGGACAAACTACGATACAAACCAATTCTCTAAATTTTGCAAAAACATAATAAAATACCGTAGTAAATATAATTAAGGCAATAAATAAGGTAATATTGTGCAATGGGGAATGGGTAATTAGTTTTTGTAATTCTTCTATTCCTACAATATATGCCAAAAAAGTATTAGCAATAAGAAACGAAACTATCCAAAAAATGGTGTGTTTCAAGGATTTTTTCCATATTTTTTCAGTTGTCCATTTGCCTTCGTTTAATTTGCGTTGTTGATTGGCATCTCCTTCTATCCAATGTTCAATTCGCCGAAAAACCAACTCCATAAAAATAGTTTGGGGACAAGCCCAACCACAAAATACTCTGCCAAAAACTACAGTAAACAAAATAACGAAAACCATAAAAGTTAGCATTGCTAAAGCAAATAAATAAAAATCTTGTGGAAAAAATATTTGCCCAAAAATAATAAATTTCCTTTCCAAGATATTGAGCAACAACAAAGGCTGCCCATTGATTTTGATAAATGGTGCTGCAAACAAAAAAGCCAACAAAGACAAGCCAAACACATTGCGAGCTTTGTATAAAAAACCATTTACTTCTTTTGGATACATACGTTTGTTTGCACCCTTGCTGTCTAATACGCCTATAGTATCTCTAAAGTCCATTTTTTATCTATTTTTACAAAGGAACATTTATTTTTTCACAAAAAAAAGCTATTTATTTATAATTTTATCAGGAATATAGGATAAATTAGTTCCAATAGCTTTATGTAATACTGCTCGAAAGAGATTGACCGAAGTCATCGAATCATACAAAATATGGTAGTTTTGGTCTGGAAAATAGAAAAAAGTAGAGGTTGTATAACTTTCTGCTTGTTTGCCTATTTCGGCATCAAATTCTCGCGAGCCGTGGTCTCCTGTCAAAACTACGATATAAGGTTTTGTAGCATTTTTTTGCAAATTTTTTAGCAACTTAATTATTATTTTATTGACATATTGTAATTGTTCCAAATAAGCAAGTTGTGGATTTTTTTGTATATTTTGGGCTAATTGTCCGCCATTTTTGTCAAAAAGATAGGGAAAATGTGGACATAATATATGTAAATACACAAAATTAGGTTGTTTATGTGGTGTTCGGTGGATATTTTCCAAAGTCGCTATTGGTTTATCTATTTTGTATTTTTGTGGCTCTGTATTTTCAAAATATTTTAGTAAATTTGCTACAGGTATCTTAAAAATAGTTTTGTGTAGCAAAAACTTTGTTAGATTGGTAAGCATAAAATTATCTGCATAATAGATAGTTGCTTCTGTATTTGCAATATGAAATGGGGAAATATTATGAAAGTTATAGCCTTTTTCTGCCAATTTCTGACATACTTCGTTGTTTTTTATCTCCAAATAGGCTGTTTTTTGTGCTTTTCTGTTCTGTTCAATATTTCCTACCTTGGTATAATTCATATTCAAAATAGCTGACATACTTTTTAGGGTGCGGTGGTAATTGCTTTGTGCATTTTTGATGTGATAAAAACCTAATTTTTGCAAAGAATCTATATAGGCTTGGTTCGAAAAATTCCAATATTTTTCCAAACTTTTGCTATTGGTATAGCCGTCTGTTAGCAACAAATAAATATCTGGACAAGTGTCGCAAACTTGTTTTGTGGTTGCTTGCAAAGTGTTTTTTTGCAAAGTTTCTTGTTTTGTAGGATAATTATTTACATATAAAGTTGCAAAAATCTCATAAAATTCTATTCCACAATAAACAATACTAATAATATGTAAAAATAAATTTGCTTGTACTAATTTTTTTTTGCGGGTAAAGTAGTAAAAAATAGCAAACAAAATACTCACAAATGGCACAAAATAACGATATTTTGCAAGCCAAGCCATAAAAATACTATTTTGTAAGGCTATAAAAATATGTTCAGTAAATAGACACAAAAGCAGTATAATACTTAAAAATATAGAATTTCTAATTTTGTTATTAGACGGAATAAAGAAAGTTATTACAGTTACTACCAAACTTATTCCTACTAACAAATAAATTAATTCAGATATTTTTACAGAATCTGACATTTCGTTGTAGCCATATAATACAAAAAAAATGGCAAATAGTATTGGGTGTATTGCCCATTTTTCTGTGAATAGATAGCGAATTTTTTGTATATATTTCATAAAACTTCGATAGTTAAGTAACGTGAACTACGGATACCGTATATTCGCCTTTAGACAAGTAAATTTTTGCACAATGTAGGATAATTTTAGGAGAGTAATAAAAGTTGTGGGAAGTTTTTATAAAGTGGGTTACAAATGGTTTGTAGGTAGCAATGGTAAGACTGTAAATAACTTAGGAAACGGAAACTAAGATGTATGCTTGGTCATGCAGTATTTTATGCCCAAAACTAAAAAAACAAAAAAGAGATACGTTGCAAGTAAAGACATTGCTGTCTAAATTTTTGGCAACTGTATTCTCTTTTTAACCTTGAAGACGTAAAAGTGTAGTTTAATTTCTTAGAAGCTGTTTGAGTTAAAAATTTCTTGACAAAAAGTAGCTATATTTGTGAATGCGAATCAAAAAATATAGTTCAGACCTTTCTGTCAAGAGTTGGCAAATTATAGAAAAACTTTTAATTA
>JBIKRY010000085.1:0-15643 GCA_044348925.1 Bernardetiaceae bacterium | reverse complement strand
TTGTACCTAATTTTATACCTGCATTAATAACAATTTTCCATTCTGCCCACAAATAATCAAAAACTGCGGTCAAAAAAGCACCACTTCCACAAGCAGGGTCAAGAACTGTAATAGATTTCAGTACGGTTTCATAGTCTGCCCAAAAATCCGCATTTTCGGTTTCATATTTTTGTAACAAGGCTTGCTTTTTTTCCTCTAACCATTCCCCTATCGTTTGTTGCAACATATATTTTGTAACATAATCTGGCGTATAAAAAATACCGTCTTTTTTTCTTTTCGAAATATTGTTGTGAATAGTGGAAATGTGGTCTTCCAACCCCTGCCCCTGCGAAACGTCGCACCGCCCTTCTGGGAGGGGTGCAAACGACATCGAAGATGTCGCAAAATCCCCTCCCGATAGGGGAGGGGCAGGGGTTAATAACTTCGCAATTTCCCCTCTCAATTCCTCCAAATCTGCAATAGACTGTTCGAAAATATGCCCTAAAATGCTAACATTCAACTGACTTTGAAAATCATAGAGCAATAAAAAATCTATCACAGGCAATAAAATGTCATCTTTTATTACCAATCTGTCTATCAAAGCATCGGGTTTAAAAAGTCCGCCATTAAACTGTGGTATATTTGGCACATATCCCTCATCAAAAGACACAAAAGTTTCTTGCACCGCCTCCCAAAGTTTTGTGTCTTTTTTGCCATGCCTTAAGAGTAAAATTTTGCAGGCATCAGCCAACACATCAATCATAGGAATAGCATCACGCACAAAACAGATAAAAACCAATCTATCCATCAGTTTTTGTGTGGCAGACAGCAATTCAAAAGGATTTTCGGTAGGATTTTTCCTTAAAATATTAAAAAATAAGGTTTCTCTATTATCTCTATAACCATTATAAAATTCATTGCTAATTTTAATTTCTTCAGCACGTTTTTCATTAAAAAGCATTTTTATAGGACTATCTTGATTTTGTAAGAATAGCCTATCTTTGTGAAATATAAAGAAAAATTTTGCTAAATTTAAGTCCTCAAATAACTCTGTAATTTTAAACAATTCGTATTTATCACTATTTGAAATATGATACAAACGGATTTCGACAAAGTCCGACACAATTATCCATTCACTTTTTCCATCAAATTTATTTGCATAAGTAAAGGCTTGTTCGACAGGAGAACCTTTAAAATCTTTGCGGTTTTGTTTTTTATCTAAGTCCGTATAAGGTTCTTTCAATTCAATTACCACCCTCACATCACTTTCTAAAGTTTCTGTTTGGGCATCATAAACAAAATACCCTAATGCACCGTCAGCTTTTGTTTGGTCTTTTTTGGTTTTGACTTCAAGGCGTAATTGTGTGTTAGGCTCGTGTTGTTGGTAGGAATATTCTAAAATTTCACCAAAAAAACTATACAAAAAATCAGCTTGTAATTCTTCTTCTTTTGCAGTATTAATTTTTTTTGTAACAATAGATTTCTGCCAATTTTTGATGAGTTGTTTCTTATGTTCAAGATTCCCGATGCCTTTTATTACATTTATCAAAATATTTTGTTTAAAATCTTTTGGCGGAAAAATAGGTTTATCGTGTCGCATGTAGGTAAATTTTTGTTACAAATCTAAATATTTTATTTGTTTTTTAATAAATTTAGTAAATTTTTACAAGAATTGTGTTTAATTACTTATTATTTTTTCTTAAAAATCTTTCTCAAATTCAATTCAAATTTAGGTAATACTGTTTCGCCTGATAAATTTTTGTCAAAATCTTGTTCTGAATTGCCATTTTCCAAACGATAAATATACACTTTTTCGTTTTTAGCATCAATCAACCAGCCTAATCTTACGCCATTTTCTATATATTCCTCCATTTTTTCCATCAATTCTTTCAAAGTATCTATATCTGACCGCAGTTCTGCCACAAAATCAGGAGCAATATGCAAAAAACCTTCACTTTCCCAAATTTTTTCTAACCTACTATTTTCTATCCATGAAAAATCGGGCGAAAACAAAGATTTAGTTTTTGGCATTCGAAAACCTGTACTCGAATCAAAGGCTTCTCCTAATTCGTGTTCTTCATTCCAAACTTGCAAACGAGTTGCTAATTTAATATTACTATTTCCTGTTCTGTGTTTTGTTGGCATAGTTATAGTGAGTTTTTGAAAACGGTTTACTTCTATTTGCAAATTAGGATTCATAGACGAAAGAGCAAGCAACAAATTGTCGTCTGATAAATCTAAAAAAGGTTGCACATGTAGCGTAATTTTCATGGGGTTTTATGTTATTATTTTTTCTTAAAAATCTTTCTCAAATTTAATTAAAATTTAGATAATAAGTAATAACTATGCAATAAGTTATTTTTATCTATTAGAGTTTATGAATATTTGTTGTAGCATAGACTTTAGTCGGGGACGCCTTAGTCTGTGCAAGTTATTGATTTTCAACCACTTAAAAACAGACTAAAATCTATTATACAAATTATTCATAAACTCTAATAAGTAAGAATAAATTTACATTATTTTCTTTGTGAACTTAGCAACTTTGCGGTTCATTATCAAAGACTTAGCTTAAATTATTACCTATCATTTAATCTCTTTTTGTTACTTACTTAGTCTAAAATAATAGTTTTGTTTCCACTAACAAAAACACAGTCATTAAAAACCAAATTGAGGGCATTTGCCAATACTAATTTTTCTACATCTCTGCCCGATTGTGCCATATCTAAAGCAGTTTGGCTATGGTCAACGTGCATAGTAGATTGTTTGATAATAGGTCCATCATCTAAATCATTATTGACAAAATGTGCCGTTGCACCAACAATTTTTACGCCTCTATGATAGGCTTGTTTGTAAGGATTTGCACCAATAAAAGCAGGCAAAAAAGAATGGTGAATATTAATAATTTTGTTAGAGTAATATTCCACAAATTCGGGAGTGAGAATCCGCATAAATTTTGCAAGTACCAGATAATCAGGGAGATAGCTATCTACAATTTGTTTTATTTCTTGTTCGTGTGCTTCTCTCGTTTTGTTTTCGTGGCTACAAAAATGATAGGGAATTGCAAATTTTTCGGTAAGTGCCTCCAAATTTTTATAATTGCCAATTACTGCCAAAATACTTGCATTCATTTCATTAAATTGATTGCGAACTAATAATTCTGCCAAGCAATGGTGTTCTTTGGTAACCAAAACCACAATTTTTTTCTTTACTTTTAACGAAAGATTTATTTTTGCTTCTGCGGGCAATGCAGCTTTGAGTTGTTTCAAAACCGACTCTTCGTATAAATCTCCCGAAAATTCTGTCCGCATAAAAAAATGATTCGTTTCTTTCTCTACAAATTCAGAGTTACGAATGATATTGAGTTGGTTGTTAAATAAAATATTGGTAATTCGATAAACCAAGCCAATTTGGTCTGGGCAATCTATTAGCAGAGAAAATGTACCGTTTTGCATAAAATATTGGAAAAATAAGGAAAATAAAGTTTGGAAAATAAAATGTGTATTCGCCTTTAGGCAAATGGCTTACTAATAGACCTGCAATATTCGTTTAGTGGCTTTTTATACAATTTAGCAGTGCCATAGGCACGAAATATTTATAGCAAATTTCTTGCCCTCATCTTTTAAGTTCCGTAGGAACGAAATATGCTTATGATTTCGTTCCTACGGAACTTAAAGTTTAAACATATTCCTATATTTCTATAAATATTTCGTGCATATAGCACTATAAAAACAAATGAATGAATATTGTAAGTCTAATCAAGTCATTCGCCTAAAAACAAATGTATATAAATAGCCTACAAAAAAAATACTTTCTAAGTTTTTAGGCTTAGAAAGTATTTTTTTTGCTTGGTAATTAGAGAATTATTCCATTGTGATTTCTAATGCCAATCCACGAAGTTCATGAATTAATACGTTGAAAGATTCTGGAATATTTGGTTTTGGCATATTTTCGCCTTTTACAATAGCTTCGTATGCTTTTGCTCTGCCGACCACATCATCAGATTTTACTGTCAAAATTTCTTGTAAGATATTTGCAGCTCCAAATGCCTCCAAAGCCCAAACCTCCATCTCTCCAAATCTCTGCCCACCAAATTGAGCTTTACCGCCCAAAGGTTGTTGTGTGATAAGTGAGTAAGGTCCAATACTTCTTGCGTGCATCTTGTCATCTACTAAGTGTCCGAGTTTCAACATATACATAATACCTACTGTTACTCGTTGGTCAAATTTGTCGCCTGTCAAACCGTCATACAATTCTGCACGTCCCCATTCTGGCAAACCTGCTTTGATAAGTTCGGTTTCTACATCTTCTTCTGTACCACCGTCAAAAATAGGTGTTGCATATTTTTTATTTAGCTTTTCGCCTGCCCAACCTAATACAGTTTCGTATATTTGTCCAATGTTCATACGGGAAGGTACGCCAAGTGGGTTCAATACAATGTCCATTGGAGTTCCGTCTGCTAAGAAAGGCATATCTTCTTCGCGTACAATACGTGCCACAACGCCTTTGTTACCATGTCGTCCTGCCATTTTATCTCCCACTTTCAACTTACGTTTTTTGGCAATATATACTTTTGCAAGTTGTACGATACCTGCTGGTAATTCGTCACCAACTTCTAAAGTAAATCTTTCTCTTTTAAATTTGCCCGAAACTTCGTTGCGTTTTTTGTTGTAGCTTTTTACTAATTCTACTACAAGTTTATTTACTCGTGCATCATCAGTCCAATTTTCCAATATTACATCAGAAATTAGATTTACCTCTTCAGGTACATGATAGCTACTTTCATCACGATAAGGGTTTTTGTCTGGGAACAAATTTTTCTCGATATTAGTACGGTTGTATTTTACTCCTTTGCTCATCAATTCTTCGCCAAACTTGTGTTTGATGCCCAAACTTACTCTACTATCCAATAAGTCGTGCATTTTGTCAATCATTTGTTCACGAATTGCCGAGAGGTTTTTTCCGTATTTTTTCTTCAGGTCTTCTACTTCTTTTTTGGCTTTGATACGCAAATCTTTGTCTTTTTTAGGACGAGAGAATAATTTGGTGTCAATTACCACGCCACGCAAAGATGGTGATGCTTTCATAGAGGCATCTTTTACATCTCCTGCTTTGTCGCCAAAAATAGCACGCAAAAGTTTTTCTTCTGGTGTTGGGTCAGACTCACCTTTTGGGGTAATCTTACCAATCATAATATCCCCTTCTTTTACTTCTGCACCAATGCGAATAATACCGTTTTCGTCAAGGTTTTTTACTGCCTCTTCGCTTACGTTTGGAATTTCGGAAGTTAATTCTTCTTCGCCACGTTTTGTATCTCGTACTTCCAATTCAAATTCTTCGATATGGATAGACGTAAAAATATCCTCACGTACTACTCTTTCACAAATTACAATAGCATCTTCAAAATTATACCCTTGCCAAGGCATAAATGCTACTTTCAAATTACGTCCTAATGCCAACTCTCCTTTTTGTGTTGCATAACCTTCGCATAATACATCACCTTTCTTCACTTGTTGTCCTTTAAACACTGTAGGTTTTAGGTTGATACAAGTATCTTGATTGGTACGTCTAAATTTGATGAGTTTGTAAGTTCTTTCGTTGCCATCAAAACTTACTAACATTTGGTCGTCAGAGAAATCATAACGCATTTTGATTTCATTGGCATCTACATATTCCACAAAACCGTCATGTTCGGCTACAATCAAGGTACGTGAATCTGTTGCCACACGACCTTCGAGACCTGTACCTACAATCGGTGCTTGTGGACGCAATAAAGGCACTGCTTGACGTTGCATATTCGAACCCATTAAGGCACGGTTTGCATCATCATGCTCTAAGAACGGAATTAAAGATGCTGCTACCGACACAATTTGATTAGGTGCAACGTCCATAAATTGCAAATTTGATGGTTCTACTTGTGGAAAGTCCCCTTCAAAACGTGCTTTTACTTTTTCTACTAAAAAGTTTCCTTGTTCATCATTTTGGGCACTTGCTTGAGCAATATTTTTTCCATCTTCCTCTTCGGCAGTTAAGAATACTACGCCTTTTGCAACATTAATTTTTCCATCTTCAATAATTCTATATGGCGTTTCGATAAAGCCCATAGAATTTATTTTTGCGTGTACGCATAAAGACGAAATAAGACCAATATTAGGACCCTCTGGAGTTTCAATAGTACAAAGACGACCATAGTGTGTATAGTGAACATCTCGTACCTCAAAACCTGCTCTTTCTCTTGACAAACCACCAGGTCCGAGGGCAGACATACGTCTTTTGTGCGTAATTTCTGCCAATGGATTGGTTTGGTCCATAAATTGAGAAAGTTGATTAGTACCAAAGAAAGAATTAATGACAGACGATAAAGTTCTTGCATTAATCAAATCTATAGGTTTAAAATCTTCATTATCTCGTACATTCATACGTTCTTTGATAGTACGAGCCATACGAGCCAAACCTACACCAAATTGTGCATATAATTGTTCGCCAACAGTACGTACTCTACGATTACTCAAGTGGTCAATATCATCAACTACTGCACGAGAGTTAATCAATGTAATCAAATATTTGATGATTTCGATAATATCCTCTTTGGTCAAAACCCTAACATCATTGGTTAATGGTAATCCCAATTTTTTGTTAATTCTATAACGTCCAACTTCTCCTAAATCATATCTTTTGTCTGAGAAAAACAAACTATGTATAATTTCTCTTGCCGTTGATTCATCAGGTGCTTCTGTATTTCTCAACTGGCGGTAAATTTGTTCTACAGCTTCTTTTTCAGAGTTACAATTATCTTTTTGTAAAGTATTGTAAATAATTGCAAAATCTGTAATATTAATATCTTCGCGGTGCAAAATAATTTTATCGGCACTGGATTCCAAAATGGTATCAATATCATCTTCGCCAATAATACTATCTCTTTCTATGAGTATTTCGTTACGGTCTATAGACACTACCTCACCCGTATCTTCATCTACAAAGTCTTCAGTCCAAGTTTTCAAAACCCTTGCAGCCAATTTACGCCCAACCATAGTAGAAATAGTTTTGCGGTCATTTTTTACTTCTTCAGACAAGCCAAAAAGTTCCAATATTTCTCTATCCGAGCCAAAACCGATAGCACGCAATAAAGTAGTAACAGGAAATTTCTTTTTACGGTCAATATAAGCAAACATGACATTGTTTACGTCTGTTGCAAACTCAATCCACGAGCCTTTGAATGGAATAATACGAGCCGAATATAATTTTGTACCGTTGGTGTGTTTGCTTTGTGCAAAGAAAACCCCTGGAGAACGGTGTAGTTGCGAAACAATTACCCTTTCTGCTCCATTAATAACAAAAGAACCTCTTTCGGTCATATATGGAATATTTCCTAAGAATACTTCTTGCTCTATGGTTTGAAAGTCGTCATTATCATCATCATTACATGATAATTTTAACTTTGCTTTTAAGGGTACAGAGTAGGTCAAACCTCGTTCTATAGATTCATCTACCGAGTATTTTGGTGGGTCTATAGTATAGTCTATAAAGTCTAAGATAAAATTTTCTCTTGAGTCGGAGATAGGGAAATTCTCCATAAACACTTTATACAAACCTTCTTTTGCACGATTTTCGGCTGGAGTTTCCAACTGAAAAAAGTCTTGAAAAGATTGTACTTGAATATCCAAAAAATCTGGATATTCTATTACAGTTCTGGTGCGGGCAAAACTATGTCTGCCATTTTTATCAATCTTTGCCAAAGTGAGAAATCAGTTATTGGTGAACTTAATCGTATTACATAAATCACAAAAACCGCAAAGATTTTTACTTTTTGTATATTTATCTAAAAAACAAAAAATAGTACCTCTGCCTAAGCGGTGTTTCGTACTAATTTTATTGCGATTTAGTAATACAAAGCCTAAAATTCTTTCGGTTGTATATAAAAAACTAATAAATTTTTGGATTATTTGTCCGCAAAGTTACATATTTTTTTATAAATGCAATTTTTTTATCAAAAAATTAAAAAAATAATGCAACAGAAACTTTACCGCAATAAAATTTATAGAAAACTGAAAATTACGTAGTTCTACGTATATGTTTTGGTATGCAAGCATAGTACCTTTGTAGTATCAAAAACAATAACACATATCACATCTTAACTAATAACAAAATGAAAACTTTATTACCTAAAAACTTTACAAAATTTGTACTTACTATTGGTTTGGCAAGTATGACTTTGGTTGGTTGTAAAAAAGAAGAAACAATCGAAGAGGCAAAACCTCAAGCAAAAACTTCTTTGGCAGAACAAAATGCACGTATCGAAGCAGATAGCAAATTATTAGCAGATGCTTTACAAGGTGGCTTAGAAAATATAGCAGGCAACGAAAAAGGTAGCAAAGCACAATTAGGTAATTTAGATACCAGAATTTTAATCAACGGTTCTATAGTAGGATATAATGTAGCAGGTTATCAACAACCATACGTTTCTGCGTCAGGCAATTTAATAGCACATATTGCAGAATTATTAAAAAGATACGAATATACCGTTAGCTTTGCCAATAATGTCTTAACAGCAACCCGTAGCACACAAAATACCTTTGGAGCAAGAAGTATCAAAGTTACCAATGGAAGTGCAACCGTTAGCTATACTACTTCGAGTGGCACAAATACTTCGGTGGCTTTGCCAGAACCAGCTACAATTATTGGAGGTTCGGTATTTGCACCAGCACGTGTCATTGCAGTATTAGCAGGTGCTGCAATCGCAGAATGGGACGCAGATACAAAATCTTTGCAAACCTATTATTATGAAGTAAACGACTATGGAATTTATTTTTATGGTTCACAAGGCAATACTTCAACAGACGCAACAGGGGCACAAAAATATATCACAGGAGAGCCAAACGCATTTTTTGACCCAAACAAACCTACTATTATCTATTCGCATGGCTGGCAAAAAGGCTCGGTCAATAGTAGAAATAGAGAAGGATTTTTGTTTAACCAAGCAGGAGAATTCCAAAACGTGCAAAATTTTTGGAGAAATGCAGGTTGGAACGTAGCAATATTCCATTGGGTACAAACTGCTGATGATGATTGGGGATTAATGCCTGTAGATACCGAAAAGAAAATTTATGACGCAAATAACCCAAATGGCATGCGTTGGAAAAAATCTGATGGAAATTTTGCAACCAGAGGCAACCCTACTTTAAACGTCATTCAATTATACAGACAAGAATACCAAAAAATTATCTCTGTTTTATCTACTACAGCAGAATTGAGATTGATTGGTAACTCTTTAGGTGGAAATTTGGCAATGGCAATGTTGAGAGAAGTAAATATCAATGGAAATAGATTACCAGCAAGAGTAACATTGATGGATCCATATTGGGACGGAAGTTTGGACAGCAGTGATGGTATTACTTTGCCAGCAGGCTTAGCAAATACTAAAGCAGTAGGAACTAATGCAGCACAAAGACTAAATAATGCAGGTATTGCAATAGAATATATGCGGTCAAGTCTTGCAGGACAACAAGGTTATAACAAAGGCGTAGCAGATATTGCAGCTTACACAAACTTTATACCTGGTTATACCAATGATATTAGTGCAAAACACACACAACCGACACGCCAATATATGTGGAATTTGGCTTTTAATCCACCTGCCGTAGGAGATTCGCCAAGAATTAGCAACGCAGCAGTACGCAATATGATGGCAACACAATTATTCTGGGACCATACAGGAGGCACAAGCACCGCAACCCCAGCAGACGATAGATATACAGTGAAAACTGGAAAACCTTAATAATCAATTTAGTGTAGTAATAAAAAAAACTTTCTCTTTTAGGGAAAGTTTTTTTACTTAGTACAAAATCCTCTTTCACAAAGCCCAAACTATCATTACACGAACTTACTCACAAACAATAGACTTTGAAATCATCTATTCATAACAATTCAGGTCTATATTCAAAGTGCATAGTATCGTAATGATACCATTTTCCACCCCAAATAAAGCCATATTTTTCAAAAATTTCTACAATTTGATATGGAATTTGGTTCTTATAATTCAACACAGTAGCATTTTTATTTTTTTCCCATTCCCAATAATTTGCATATTGGATAGTAATATCTATCGTAATACCAAAACTATGCGTAGAAAGTCTATTCGTATTTGCTATTTTTCGCCAATTAAATGTGCCTGCGGGATTTTCTACATATTTTTGTAGGCTTGGTAATTGCTCTAATGCTTTGGAAATAGCTTGTAATTTTTTGTCCACATCATTTATTTTGCTAACTAATAAAGTTTTATTGACCGTATTAGGCAACCAAATAATAGGAACTAAGTTTTTTTCTACTGCTTGTTTATTAACTCCATACATTTTTTTGAAAAAATCTTCGTTGCGAATGCGTCCTGCATCTGCATCTTTTTGCGGATTTTGGAGTAATTGACCTTTGGGATAGGATTGATATAATTGGTCTTCGATGTCTGCATTTTCCAATTTTTGTTCAAAAGTTTTGACTTTTTTGTCGTCAAAAATCAAAAAACTTCCATCTTTCCAATACAATTTGTTATCTTCAAGTTTTAGTAATTGTTGGGGATAAGCTGCCAATAATTTTTCTATATTTGTTCTTTTTGCAAATCCACGAACTTGGTTTTGTGGAACTATCATCGGACAAAACAACAGAAAAAAGCAAAACCATACAAGTAAATAAAATAGCCAACGTATTTTTTTCATAATTATATACTATTAGACGTTAGTAAGAAATATTAGCATACACTTTAGCAAGTTTATCTAAATGGTAAAGCTAAATATCTGAAAATCAAGTATTTAAAAATATCAAAAAATTATTCTCATAACTCTATTACAGCAATTAAAATAATTTTACTGTGGAAAACTACTGTTTTATTGTTAATTTTGTAATTTTTATTTTTCTTTGTCAAAAAAACTATGTCTAATCATTCGAAATGCCTTTTGTGTGGAAATTCCAAACTAATGCCTATACCTACTTTTGCACACGCATTTTTGGTGCAATGTGCTACTTGTAGTTTTGTTTTTTGCCAAAAAATTCCAACTAATGCCGATTTACAAGCCCATTATGGCAATTATCCGCATGAAGCAGGACTTTCTGCTATTACTGCCAATCGGTATAGAGAATTATTGGCTACTTTTGCCTCTTACAAACAATCGGGCAATATGATAGATGTAGGTAGTGGCGATGGCTATTTTTTGGCGGTTGCAAAGGAATTTTCGTGGAAAGTGTTTGGTACAGAATTTACAGACGCAGCTATTCAAGTTTGCGAAAATAAACAAATTACGATGCACAAAGGTATCCTAAATCCTGCCAATTATACGCCTAATTTTTTTGATATTATTACGTCTTTTGAGGTCATAGAACATATTAATAATCCTGTAGAAGAAATTAGAAACTTTGCAAAAATCCTACGAAAAGGCGGACTTGTCTATGTTACTACTCCAAATTTTGATGCCTTAACCCGTCATATTGTTGGTTCGCAGTGGAATATTGTCGAATATCCCGAACATTTATCGTATTACACCGCCAAAACTTTACGGAAATTATTTGAAGAAAACGGTTTTAAAACTCTACAAATTACGACCACAGGCATTAGCCCAGGGAGATTAAAAAGTAGTGGCACACAAGCAAAAATGATAGACGGTGCAAGACAAGCAGACGAACAACTACGTGCAAAAACAGAAACAAACCCCTTATTTGGATTGGCAAAAAATATGGTTAATTTTGGGTTAAATTTGACTAAGTCTGGAGATTCTCTCAAAGGTTGGTTTTATAAAGTCTAAACCTACAGCCTAAAGGCTATCATAGATTCTTGAGAACTTACATTTTAGTATTTAATTAGCAATATTTCATAATTCATATTATTTCACACCTATTCCCATGCTAAAATATTTTTATTTACTTTTTGTATTTTTTGCAAGCAACGTATTTGCACAAAAAATACAAAACCTTATTCCCACAGGTACTTGGCGAACACATTTAACCTATCATAATGCTCGTAGTTTGGCAGTAACCGAAGATAGAATTTATGCAAGTTCTGATAATGGTCTGTTTTACATCGACAAAGTTAGCAAAGAAACTTTTATTATTTCTAAACTCGATGGACTAAATGATAATCAATTTAGCAAAATAGCTTATCACAAAACCCTCAAAAAATTACTAATTACCTACAGAAATGGCAATATGGATATTTTATCCGAAAAAAATGGAGTACGTCAAATTAGCAATATTAACGATATTTTATTATCTAATCGGTTGATTAACAAGCAAATAAATCATATTACTTTATACAATAATTTGGCGTATTTGTCTATGGGTTCGGGAGTTGTGGTGGTAGATTTGGAAAGAAATAAGATTTTTGAAAATTATTTGCAATTAGGAAATAATGCCTCTACAGTCAATACTTATGCAAGTGCTGTAGTAAAAGATAGTATTTTTTTGGCAACTGACAACGGCGTTTTGGTGGCTTCGTTGGCAAGTAATGTCAATCGCCAAGACCCCAAAAATTGGAAACCCACTAATTTTAAAGCTACAGTAAGAATTCGAGCATTAGCAACCAAAAATAATAAATTGTATTATAGTGATGATGCTATTGGAATTTTTGAATACGAAAATGGCAAAAGCACCTTACTACCAATTAGCCAAACTACAGCAAGAAATTTTTTTGGAATGATGCCATCTTCTGATGGACAAAATTTATTGGTTTGTTCGGCTCAATTACTCATCAAAATTAATGCACAAAATGTAGCAACGGTTTATGCACAAAACAATATCATTGCACCGCAAGAAGCAGATATAGATAACAATACAATTTGGGTAGCAGATTATGGAAATGGTGTTTTAAATAATGCAAATACAGTTTTTAGCCCTGCATATCCCAAAGGAACATACAATGCTGCGAGTTTTGATTTGCTTTATTTTCAAGAAAAAATACTTGCCGTTTCGGGTGGATATGATGCTCAAAATATTCCTACAGACAAAAATTTAGGCTTTTATATTTTTGAAAAAGGAGAATGGACAAATTATAATACAGACAAAATTTTGGCTGGAATTATACCAATTCCAGCAGTCAAAAATATTACACAAGCCGCATATTCCCCCGACAATAAAATCTATTTTGCTACCTTTTCTGAAGGTATTTTGGTCTTGGATATTGCAAAAAATACCGTTACAAATTTTGCAAGCCCAATACTTCCTTCGCAAAAAGTTTCGGCACTTACTGTAGATAGAAAAGGTGCTTTGTGGATTGCCATTGCAAATAGCAATAACATTGCACAAATCTATAAACTTGAAAATAATACTTGGAAAGGTTTTACTTTGCAAAGTTTGGCAAGTGATGAAACTATTGTGCAACTTTTGGCAGACGAAGCCAATAATATTTGGGCAAGGATTCGCAAACCAAATGACAAAGATTTTATTGCAGTTTGGAATGACAAAGGACAACAAAAAATATTAAAAACTTTTAGCGGAGATTATCAATTTGCTGGTAATCAAATAAATACAATGGAATTAGACAAAGATGGAGATTTGTGGATAGGTGGCAACAAAGGCATAAGAATACTAAATAGTGCTGCAAGTGTGCTACAACGAAATAGTATTAATCTCAATATTGTACGGTTTGAACAACGTCAATTATTTAGAGATGAGCCTATTACTGCTATCAAAGTAGATGGTGGAAATCGCAAATGGATAGGTACAGATAAAGGTGCTTGGCTTTTTTCGAGTACAGGAGCAGAACAAATTTTGCATTTTTCGGCAGAAAATTCCCCTTTGTTGTCTAATACAATTAATGCTATAGAAATTCACGAGAAAACAAGTGAGGTGTTTTTTGCTACTTCAGACGGTTTGGTATCCTATAGAGGTGATGCAAGTGAAGCAAGTTCGGAATTTATAGGCAACAAAATTTTCCCTAATCCTGTACCTGCAAATTTTCAGGGTTTTGTTACGATGGAGGGTTTAGCCGAAAATAGCAATGTCAAAATTACAGATATTTCGGGCAGATTAGTCTATGAAACGCAGGCACAAGGTGGTACTGCTATTTGGCGAGCTACAGATTATACGGGCAGACGTGCAAATGCTGGTATGTATTTGGTATTTTGTACCAATATGGCGGGTGAGCAAACATTGGTAGGAAAAATAGCCGTACTTGATTAAATTTTTGTGTACATACAGTAGCAGTGTCTCACTGTAAAAACGAAAAACTGAAACCAAATTAATAGTAATTACGTTGTATCTACATACACATAAAATCTTGATAACGATGCAAGTTTCAATAGTACAAATTGGTAATTCAAAGGGCATAAGACTAAGTAAAACCCTTTTGGAAAAATATCACATTACAGACAAGATAGAACTTATTTTGGAGAATGATTATATTATTTTGAAACCACTTTCTGAGCCACGAAAAAATTGGGAAGTAGCATTTGCAGAAATGCACCGCAACGGAGATGATAAGTTGCTAATTGACAGTGTTTTTGAAGAAGAAAACTGGGACTAATAATGGCAGACTATGCACAATATGAAATTGTTGTTGTCAATTTAGACCCAACAGTAGGCAGCGAAATCAAGAAAAAACGACCTTGTTTGATAGTTTCGCCCAACGAAATGAACAAGCACTTAGCAACTATTGTAGTTTGCCCTATTACTTCACAGTCAAAAAACTATCCGACAAGGGTTTGTTTTGATTTGGAAGGTCAGATTAATTGGGTAGTGATAGACCAAATTCGTACCATAGACAAGAGCCGAGTAACTAAAACAATCGGACATTTAGACAATGAAATGATTGAACAAGTGAAAGATGTCATCCGAGAAACCTATGTGGATTGAAAAACACGAAGGCATAAAACATTATGTTTGCGAGGGTTACTCCGCGAAAAGGAGGGCTAATGTGCTAATTTAGGCTTTTGTATTTTCTATCGCAGTGGCAACTCGCAAACTTTTTTGCGAAGGGCAAGGACAATGCTATCCATCCTGCCCTTCGCAAACATTTTTCTGTAGTACGTAGCAAGAGCTACGTACTACGCTATATTATCGCATACATCTCGAAGCCATTTGCCCTTCTGGAGTATTTGCATATTCTTTTAACAATACTTCAAAAGCTGTCTTGTCGGTTTTGATACCATTTTCCCAATAACTTGCCAAAGACTTGTTCCAAGCTCCACCCTGTCCAAACAAAGCTGTTGCTTTTATTTCTTTTGAAACGGCTACTTCAGCAGCTTTTTTATTATAAATCGAAGATAAATACGGGATACAATATACCAAAACAAGGTGCATTTTGCGATTATGAAACTGTGTTGCAAATTCTGTACTGATATTGAATGGATAATGTATTGGCGAACTACTACGCATAGCATCTAACATACCACCACAACCCCAAATATGGTTATTGTAAAGCCAAAATGGTGTATGATACATTGCATTTGCCATAGTCATATAAATTTTTGCAGCCTCATCACCTTTTGCAGTTTGAGCTTGTGTTTCGAGTGCAACTAATTTTTCTACAAAAGCCATTTTATTTGGGAAAGTGTCATTTAATACGGCATTGTAATCTATAGTAGAAAAATTGGTGCGAATTTTCACACATTCGTCCTGCCAAGAATATGAAAAAGCATTTGCAGATAACGCATCTTCTCTTATGCCTTCCATTACTGCTCCCCAAGTGCTG
>JBIKRY010000351.1:0-4454 GCA_044348925.1 Bernardetiaceae bacterium | reverse complement strand
TGCATAAATATTACTACTTTTAGTTATATTTTTTGCTATTTTGGCTTGTTACAGATAATCGGTAGTTATCTAAAAAGTGCCAAATTATATACTTAAAGGCATATTACTAAATGTTTTTACTATACAAATTTTAAAACTATGAATGAACTACAAAGATTTTACGAAAATATTGAGCAAGATGTAATTTCTATGGTGGCAAGTGCTGAAGATGGTGCTTCGCCTGAAAGCAAATTTACCGAATATATGGCTGATTTGTTGGTGCAGGCAGGCGAAACTGAAAATGTAGCTATTTGTACCGAAATCAAAGAAGACAAAGCTGGGCGTAGAGTTCACAAAATTAATGCGTATGCGTTAAGTGAAACATACGAAACGGTAGATTTATTTATTTCTGTTTATAAAACCGCCGAAAATGTAGAAACTATTGCCAAAGATGAAATCATTACACATTGTAATTTGGCAAAACGGTTTTTGAATGATGCCCTCAAAGATAAGTTTTTGACCGAAATGGAGGAGTCTGCACCAGCTTACGATTTGGCACAAATTTTATCAAAATATTACAAAGATATTATTAGAGTAAATATTTTTGTGATGACCAACGGCACAAGCAATGCCGAAGCACCCAAAGAAAGTGAAATTGAATTTAAAGATCATGCTATTTTAGTGCAGTTTCAAATCTGGGATTTAGAAAGATTTTACCAATTATACACTTCTAAAAATAAAAGAGAAGCAATAGAAATTGATTTTCAAAATAATTTTGGTGGTGCAGTTGCTTGTTTGCCGATGCCTTCCGAAAATGAAAATTATCAATCCTATTTAGCCATTATTTCTGGCGAAACCTTAGCAAATATTTATCGCAATTTTGGGGCAAGGCTTTTGGAACAAAATGTAAGGTCTTTTCTACAATTTACAGGCAAAATCAACAAAGGAATTAGAGAAACTATTAAAAGAGAGCCACAAATGTTCTTGGCTTTTAATAATGGTATTGCTTCCACTGCCGAATATGTCGAGTTAATTGACTTAGAAAACGGTAGCAAAGGCATTGCCAAAGTCAAAGATTTTCAAATTGTAAACGGTGGACAAACCACTGCCTCCATTTTTCATTCGCAAAAACAAGATAAATCTGATGTTTCCAAAATTTTTGTGCAAGTAAAATTAACGGTTGTTAAAAAGAAAGACGAATTTGCAAACATTGTTTCACGCATTGCCGAATATGCTAACAGCCAAAATAAAGTTTCTGTGGCAGATTTGAGTTCCAATAATCCATTTCATATTGAATTAGAAAAATTATCAAGGGTAATTTGGGCTCCCGACCCTACAAAACAAAATAAACAAACTCGTTGGTTTTATGAAAGGGCAAGAGGGCAATACAAAAACGAAATGAACAAAGAAGGCACGACAGCCTCACGCAAAAAAGTTTTTGAACTCAAAAACCCGAAAAGTCAATTATTTCAGAAAGAAACCTTAGCCAAATTTTACAATGCGTGGAATGGTAGCCCGCATTTTGTGGCAAAAGGTAGCCAAAAAAATTACATAGAATTTTTCAAAAATATTCCTAAAATATTGAAAGATAACAAAGGTTTACCTGATAATATCTTTTTTGAAAATGTTGTTGCAATGGCTATTTTGTTTAGAACTGCCGAAAAAAGTTATGGTTTAGGTCAAAATTCGATGGGAGATTTGCGTTTTATGGTTGTGCCTTATACCTTGTCGTATTTGAATAAAATTACAAACGGTAAAATAGATTTGTTCAAAATTTGGAAAAATCAAGCTGTTTCAGAAAATTTGAAACTTGTTATTACAGAATTATTAGAGAAAGTACAAGAGTTTTTGAAAACAAGTGTTGGGCAATATGGCGGTTTAATTGGCGAATGGGCAAAAAAAGAAACTTGTTGGGAATTGTTAGAAAAAACGGTTTTAAAGGTTGATACAAGTTCATTGCAAGATGATTTTACAGATGAAAAATTATCAAAACGACAGAAAAAAGAAGTTTCGGAAGTGGAAGAATTAGCAAAACAAGCACAGATAGAAGAACTCAAAGCTATTCCATCTGGTTTGTGGAAAAAAATTGCAGCATGGGGCAAAACCACCGAAAAATTAACTTTGTATCGACTAAATTTGATAGAAGAAATTAGCCGAAAAATCAAAACTAAAACTACTTTTGAGGAAAAACATATCGCAAGTGGTTTAGAAATTTTAGCTATTGCTTTTGAAAATGCACCCGAATTATTTTTAGATAACGAGGAAGATGTAATCGTAGAACAGGAAACTTTGGCTATTGAAATTACTAAAGAATTGATAGAAAACTTGTTGATTTGGCAAAAAAAGCAACATTTTTTCAATGCAACAGACTTTAATTTTGTAAAGAAAATCAAGGCAAATGATTATATTCCAACAGATTATCAAAAAAAATACTTGTTGGCAATTATTCAAAAGGCGAAGAAGGGAGGTTTTAAGGTATAGTAAAACACGAAAAGGATAAAATTTATTAGTTTTTATCAATCAAAAATTTGATTAATAAAAACTAATAAATTTACAAATCACCTAATTATACTCAATTACTACCCAAAAACAGGAACAAAAAACAAACAACTTGCCTACCGTTATTTGTTATCAGCAAGTGCCTACAATACTTGTTATCAAATTTTGTCCTTATTCTCTTTGTTTTCCTTACTTTCTTTATTTTCTTTATTTTCTCGGTGTTCTTTATTTTTTCTGTGTTTTTCCTCTTTTGGTTTTGGGTTTCGCGGAGTAACATTGGTAGTTTGATTTGCTCCATTTCCGCCTCTTGCCCTATTTGCCATATTTTTTGCAATTTGCTGGCGTTGTTGTTCCTTTTCGTCTTTTCGTTTTTCGGAATCCGACTTAGGTTTTTTGTTGTTGTTATTGTCTGGTTTTGGTTCTTCTACGGCTAATGATGGAGCAGTAATTCCTTTTTCGTTCATTTCCAAGATAGTTTTTACTCTACCAGCCGCAATAGGATACCAAGTGCTTTCAGTATCATAACTAAACCAAAGAATTTTTTTAAAAATATCCGTTTTTTGCAAATGTGCCAATCCCCCCTCTGTCAATAATGGTTTTTCTACTTTTGGAATATCCACTAAGGCATCGAGATAAGTTTCTAATTCATAATTCAAACAACATTTTAACCTTCCACACTGTCCCGAAAGTTTTGCAGGATTTAGCGAAAGATTTTGGTAACGTGCTGCTGCGGTAGATACACTTTTGAAATCTGTAAGCCAAGTCGAGCAACATAATTCTCTGCCACAAGCCCCAATTCCTCCTACTCTACCTGCTTCTTGTCGCAAACTAATTTGTCGCATTTCTATCCGCACTTTAAATTCTGCCGCCAATAGCTTTATCAATTCTCTAAAATCTACTCTATCATCTGCCGAATAAAAAAAAGTAGCTTTAGAATTATCAGCTTGAAACTCCACATCAGAAAGTTTCATCTCCAATTTTAATTCTTCTACAATTTGGCGAGTACGATATAAGGTAGCCATTTCTCTATTGCGGGCATCATGGTATCTATCCATGTCTTTTTCAGTTGCAATTCGATACACATTTTTTATTTGACTGTCGTTTTTGACTTTCTTTTTGAGCATTTGCAACCGTACCAATTCGCCTTGCAAAGTCAATTCGCCAATATGATGCCCGCCACCTGCATCAATAACCAACATATCTCCTGTAGTCAAATCCAAACTATCTACATTTCTAAAAAACTCTTTTCTACCGTTTTTAAACCGAACTTCTACCACCTCAAATCGTTGTTGTGTAGGCAGTTCCATATCACTCAACCAATCAAACACATTCATCTTATTACAACCTCCTGTGCCACAAGTGCCATTATTTTTGCAACCGCCAACTTTTCCATCTTTTTTTGTGCCACAACCTCCCGAACTACATGAACTACAAGCCATATTTTTAGTATCTATTTTTAAAACTTTACAATTAAAATTACACAATTAACAAACAAATATAGAAAAAATCATAGAAAATTAGTAATATTCGTATAAAAGATATGTTTCTATTTGTGTTTCTAAAAAACAAAAATAGAGATAGAAAGATTAAAAAACTAAAATAAACGTAGATAGAATTTTAATAAATTAAAATGGGAGAATTTCAAGAGCCTTAGGTATCTAATTTTTCTATTTTTTTCTACTAAAAATAGTACGTTTTAAGTGCCGTTTTTCTCTCCAATCCATATCCATTGTATCATAGTAACTAAATTCTAAGCCACAAGGATATTTGTAAATGCTTTAGTTTTTCTAAGACCAACCCAACTTAGAGCTTTAAAATCTATCTCTATTATGTTTTTATGCTATTTTTATAAAAATAACGTGAACTACGGATTACTTTATTGATAATCAACAAGTTACAAGTAAAATATATACTAAATCAGCAATTCCCACTTTGGCAATTCAATGGTCAATTTTTGATATTTCTATAATTTAAAG
>JBIKRY010000352.1:0-4454 GCA_044348925.1 Bernardetiaceae bacterium | reverse complement strand
GAAAAACCTGCTTTTTTGCCATATTGTAGCATTTCTTCGTGTTTTGGCAAATAGGCATCTATAGTTCCCCATTCGGTTTCTACTTTTATTTTCTGGTCGCCAATGTGTTTGCCTACAAATTTTACTTGTTTGGGAATTTCTACAATTAATATTCCTTTTTCTGACAATAATTTATACAAATTTTTGATAACTGTCATTTGTTCGTCTTGCGATAATTCCAAAATTCCCGACCACATCCATGTGATAGCATCTGCTTTTTTTTCGAGTTTCAGCAATTTTAGGTCTTGCTGTTGTAAAACCACAATTTCGGGAATATTTTTAGATAAATATTCAAATAAAGTAGTTACTCTTTCTACTGCGATAATTTGTCCTGCAAAGCCTTGCTGTAGCAATCTTTTGACTACTCTACCATAACCTGCACCAAGTTCTACTAAAATTTTTGCATTTGCAATATATGGATAAATTTGGTCGACATCTATGCCTGTTTGCAAGCCTAAAACTGTTGCTATTTGCTGAAACATATCCATCTTGATATTGCGATAGAAATTGACATTTTTGTCATTATAGGCTTGTATATTTTTTGACATCTGTAGTAAAATGTGGTTTGATAAAAAATAGATTAAAGTTAGTTATTGGTTGGTAAAATAAATAAAAAATATAAAAAATAAGACAAATGGCAAAATTATTTTTAAAATTCTTTTTAGATACACATAATTTTATAAAACTGTTGCTGTAAAAATCTAAGATTTTATGTTTATGTAGGCAGCTATGATTAAAATATATAACTTTCAAGTTTATTTTATACTTTTAATTAATTGATAATCAACAAATTACAGAGGCATAACAATTTATAATCTAATTAAGTTAATAAAGTAAAAATAAGTGAAAGCAAGATTATAGCTTTGCAAAGTTCTCCATGCTATAAAATACGATTTTACAAAAACTGATAACTCAAAGATACTCAAAATTATTGAAAAGCTAAATTTTTTTGTAACTAAGTCAATCTAAATAATCATTTAATAATCTTTTAATCACAAAAATAACATAATATTATGCAAAAAAGAAAGGCATTGCCAAAATTATCTAAGCAAATAACCATACTTCTCCATAATCTTTCTTTATTTTCTTAAAAATGCTAACTTGCAAGGCAAATGATATTTTACGTACATAAAACAAAATAAACGGACTGAAGTCTGTTCTACAGAAAACTATGCTCACAAAAATAACCTTAGAAAATTTTAAAGTTTTTCGCCACGCTACGGAGTTTCCCTTAGCAAAAATCAATTTGCTTACAGGAATTAATGGCAGAGGAAAATCGTCTTTGTTGCAAAGTTTGTTATTGATGCGACAAAGTATAGAACATAACGAAAATACGACAGAACTTATTTTGAATGGGAATTGTGTGCATTTGGGAACTTGGGAAGATGTGAAAAATAGAGATGAGGAAGAAAGTAACGAGATAAAAATTTCATTAAACTTCATAAATGAAAATAATCACCATCAATTTATGATAAATTATAGTTTACTGCCTCAAAAGGGTACTTTATCAAGGTGTAAAATTAGCAAATTACTTTTAGAATATAAAGATAATGATGATACCTATAATGAACTTTTTGTTTATAAAAATCAAAATATAATGCAGAGTTTTTCTATTAAAGACGACTTTATAGAAGGTATTCACGCACAAGAAGATATCATATATACTGATGAAAATGGTAAATCTTTTGTTAGTGCTAATCTCAAACTAAACAAGTTATTGCCAGTAATGGATTATCTTACACAAGATAATCACTATAAAGCCTTTGGTAATTATCGTTTGGAGGTGTTTAGATTTGAGTATCAGTTTCTTTTTGATATTCAATTTCATTATCATTATATATCTGCTGACCGTATTGGTGCAAGAGATTTTTATGAAAAAGACTTAAATCTAAATAATAATTTTATTACCATAGAAAAAACAGGTAAAAATGTGCTTGATATTATATCCTATCACAAAACAAGAGAAATCAATACAAGTCTATATTTGGGAGGTGAAAATAACTTAATTACACAAATTGGTAAGTGGTTAGGTCATATTTTAGATGCAACAGTAGCTATAAACTTAGATGATAGCAATAAATTTGTAAATTCTTTCACTTATACGATTAATGGCAAAGAAAATTTACTTCCTTCCAATGTTGGTTTTGGCTATTCCTACATTTTACCCATAATTACCGCAGGTTTGATTGCGAATAAAGGCGAAATTTTAATCGTAGAAAACCCCGAAGCACATTTGCACCCAAAAGCACAGTCAAGACTTACGGAGTTTTTGGCAAAAGTGGCAGCTACGGGTGTGCAGGTTTTTGTGGAAAGTCATAGTGACCACATACTTAATGCGTTGCGTGTATGCGTAAAACAACAAAAAATAGCAGCAAATGATGTAAATGTATTGTTTTTTAGTAATGACAAAATTACACAAGAACCAAAAGTAAGTTTCCCTAAAATAGATGAAGATGGCAGAATAGATGTTTGGGAAGACGATTTTTTTGATGAAATAGATAAAAGCCTAATGAATTTATTGTAATGGAAATTGTACTTAACGAACTTTCTTTTAATGACCTTGCACCAAATTTGGAAATAGCAGATTTGGCTATGTCTGAGTTTATGAAAATTAGTGCGGATTTAGCTAAACAAACCAAGCAGCCTACAAAAGTTTTGGCTACTTTTAGTTTGCTTAATCAACTCCTTTCCGAAAATGGTTATGTGTTGCAACAATGGCTTACAAAGCAAGCAAAAGATGACAAAACTCGTTTTTTGGTTTCACTTACCAAAGAACCATTAGTAAGAGATTATCAACCTTATTATTTTTTAGATAACCAAGAAACAAAAGGCTTTGCTATTGCCCAAGAAAAAGATTTGCTAACGATTAGCTACAATGCAGTTGGGAAATGGCAAAATTCACAATATAAATTGTTGCGAATAGAAGAAAATTCTGCAATAATATCTGAATATGAAATAGAGGCAAACCATATTAGCAAAGCTGAACATTTAGCTGTTTTTGCGAATTGGATTAGCGAAAAACACAATTTAACGCAAAATAGTTTGTTGCAAAGTTGCAAAACTGTTGAAGAATTTTGGCAACTTAAATCACAATTATACCCAAATCTTATATTTTGTGATAATGCAAAAGATAACTTAGAGTTTTATAGCCTAAATAATCCGAATATCTTAATAGCTTTTCAAAGGCTGAAACTATTGGATAGTTATATTGAAAGTAAACCTAAACAATTCAATATCAACGCAGTAGGTTGTAAAATTAGTGGAGAATCAGAAACTACATTGAATAGTTATAGCAACGAAAGAACTTTTGAATTACCAAATAAAAATGGAGAAAGTGCAGTTTTTGAATTACATATAAAATTTGGTGATGCTTTTCGTTTGCACTTTTATTACGAAAATCAAAAATGCTATATAGGTTATATTGGTCGGCATTTGCCAACTGCAAAGTATAATTAAAGTTTAAAAATTTCCAGTAAGCAAAACCAAATTTCCAAAAGTGAAAAACCTTTGGAAAGCAACCAACATATTTTAATAATTTTTCAAAAACTAATTTAAGTAATGGAAAAAAACTTTGTAATCATTGCCTCCGAACTCAACATTACGTACCAACAAGTTGAGGCAACCACACAATTATTGGACGAAGGCGGAACAGTGCCTTTCATTAGTCGTTATCGTAAAGAAGTTACAGGAAGTCTTGACGAGGTGCAAGTGGCTGCGGTTCGTGATAGAATTGAGCAACTTCGTGAATTGGACAAACGTAGAGAAGCTATTTTGGCATCGATGACCGAAATGGGCAAACTTACGCCTGAACTCGAAACCAAAATTAAAGCAGCCGAAACAATGGCAATTTTGGAAGATATTTATTTACCTTTCAAACCGAAACGCAGAACAAGGGCAACCATTGCAAGAGAAAAAGGACTTGAACCGTTGGCAGATAAGCTGTTTTTGCAAGAAAAATTTGACCTCGATGCTTTTGTAGCTACGTTTATCAATGACGAAAAAGGCGTAAAAACCTTAGAAGAAGCCCTTGCAGGTGCGAGAGATATTATTGCCGAAAAAATTAATGAAGACCAAACCGCAAGAGGTGTAATGCGGAATTTGTTTGTCAAAGAAGGCAAATTTAAGGCAAAAGTTATTGCTGGAAAAGAAACCGAAGGGGCAAAATACAAAGATTATTTTGATTGGAATGAGGAAATTACAAAAGCACCTTCACATAGAGTTTTGGCGATGCGGAGAGCAGAAAAAGAAATGATTATTTCCTTAGAAAGTTTGCCTGAAGAAGAAAATGCAATAGTTGTATTAGAAAATTTGTTTGTCAAATCGACAAATAAAGCAGGGGAACAGGTAAAAATGGCGGTAAAAGACAGTTACAAACGACTGTTAGCTCCTTCGATGGAAACCGAAATTCGTATGAC
>JBIKRY010000350.1:0-4504 GCA_044348925.1 Bernardetiaceae bacterium | reverse complement strand
CTCCCCATTGCAAAGGCTTTTGTAACCTTATCAAGACTTGTTTTTCAAGGTCTGTTATTTCCATCGTTTTAGATAAATCTTGCCATTTTTGCATAAATAAGCAGTCTGTAGCTAAAATCTGTTGAATCCCAAATGCGTTATCGAGTTTGGTTAATGTCCATTCTCTAAAAGTGGCGGTTTGCATAGTTAGATGGGTTTGGTTTTGCAAAGATACTATAAAATAAGGAAACTTACATTAATTCTGTTTTGATAATATGTTTTAAGGCTTTTAGCATACCAAAAATTTCAAAAATTTCTTCATCTTCTGCATTGTAGCTTTTGCTGATACAATATTCTTTGCCATGCAAAACTATAAAATTCCAAATCAAGCCCACAATATACAAGCCATAAATAGGTTTTCTGCCATTTTCGTCTGCCTGCACCACCAACATAGCAGCAAGTGCTTGGGCATCGGGCTGTCCATCATTATCTACGCTTCTTTTATACTCATGCATACAGAAGAATGGTTTATCGGGGTCTCTTACCCCTTTGGCTATCATACCATCAACAATTCCCGATAATTCATAATCTCCTACCATTCCCTTTAAACTTCGTTCCAAAAAATAACCAATTGTAAGGTCGTCAATCTTAGCAGCCATAAACACAGGACTGATAAATTTATTTTCCAATTCGTATTCATTCCAACCTTTCCCTCCCCATTTTAAAGGTTGTTGCAAATTTAGTAAGGTTTGTTTTTCAAAATCTGATATAACCATAGTTTTAGATAAATCTTGCCATTTTTTTAGCAAATCATAATCCATATCATAAATCTGTTGAATCCCAAATGCGTTATCGAGTTTGGTTAATGTCCATTCTTTAAAAGTGGCGGTTTGCATAGTTAGATGGGTTTATTGCTACAAAGATAGAAAGATTCTAATAAAAAATCCAATGGAATTTAAAACAATAATGGTTATTTGGGTTGCTAAATCAACCCAAATAACCATTGCCAAAACGGTAGTTTTGTATCTATTTCGTAAAATTCTATTTTCTTTGCAGCCTATTTTGCTATCTATCTAAAATAATCTTGATGTGCAAATATAGGTAAATAGTTAGATAAATTTAAAGTGTATTGTAAATTTTTAGGTATTTGATTTTTTACGTTGGTAATGGTGCTTTTCGCACCTTGACAAAAAAAGTCGTTTAGGTACGTTGGCAATGGTGCTTTTCGCACCTTGACAAGCGTAACTAAACAGTTACAATATATTTGCCTAAAGGTAAATGTACTTTTACTCATACATTTCCGTTTTTTCTATTTTCCCTTTTTGGTCAAAATATTTCCACTCGCCAATTTTTTGCCCCTGCAAATAATTGCCTTCGATAGTTAATTTTTCTTGAGCATAAAATTTCCATTTGCCGTTTCTAAGTCCATTGTCAAAATTTCCTTCCATTGTTTTATTGCCTTTTTTGTCATAAAATTTCCATGTACTTTGTGGCAATCCATCTTTCATAACCCCTTTTACCGCCAATTTTTTACGTTTCCAATCATAATATTTGACATAAGACGTAGAATTTTTGCCAAACATAGTCCATTCGCCTTTAATTTTGCCTTTTCGTTTATAAAAAGTCTGTTTTGCTTGCAACATTCTACCTTCTTTCCACCATTCTTCTTCTGTAACCCAACCTTTTGTATGGTAATATAACCAAACACTATCTTCGGCATCATTTTTATATTTGCCTTCAGATGCTATTTCGCCTGTAGCTAAAAATGTCTGCCAAGTATCTTGACGTAATCCTGCAACATAAGTACCTTGTTCGGTTAGTTTGCCTGCTTGGTCATAAAATTTCCATAGTCCTTCTTGTTCATTGTCTTTATATTCGCCTTCGGCAGCTATAGTTCCATTGCGAAAATAGCTAAATGCTTTACCATTTTTTAGTCCGTTTTGATATGTAAAACTTTCAGACATTGTTGTACCATCTTCATAAAAAGTTTGAGAAATTCCCTGTAATTCATTTTCTATGTAGGTTTCTTTTGTGTGCATTTTTCCTGTTTTGTAATAGGCAATCCATTCGCCTACTTTGATTCCTTTTTGGTATTGTCCTTCTAAAGCAAGTTGCCCGTCTTCAAAAAACTCTTGGTAACTACTATCCACCACGTTGTTAGCAAAATATCCAAGCACCGAATTTTTGCCATTTGCATATTTAAAACTATATTCGCCTTGCAAAACATTGTTTTGGTAGTTAAAAACCGCAATTTCTTTTATCGAGCAGTTGGCATACAACCAATATAAGCCATGTAATTCGCCATTTTGATACATTCCTTTTGCCTTCAGGCATTTGTTGTGGTCATACCAATATCTTTCGCCATTGCCATTTTTCAATCTTCCGCCCGATAATTTGTCCCGTTGTGCTATCCAATCCGATACTTTTTGCAATTTTCCGCTATCGTAGGTGTGTATTTGTGTGTAATTTGCTAATAAATCTCTGCGTGTCCATTTTTTGTCGGCTTCGCCTCGGTTAAAATAAATTTCCCATGCTTTTTCGCCATTGGCATCATATTTTGTCCAATCGTAATAAATACTGTCATCTTTAAAAGTCCCTTTGATTTGTGGTTTTTCGTCTGGATAACTCAACAACCATTCGCCTTCCAATTCATTATGGATATAATGTAGGCTAAGTTCGGGCTTTGCGTTTTTGTAATAGAGTTTGGTTTCGCCACGTTTATCCCCACAAAAAAATTCTACATTGCTTGCTGTAATATTATCCCCAAAATATTCCAAATTATTTTTATGAATTTCGCCTGCCATATAAAAATAATAGCCTTGCAAACTTCCATCGGGATAATATACCGACTCAAAACCGTCTTTTTTCCCATTTTTGTAATAACATTCATAGACAAATTTTCTATTTACATATTTTCGGCAATAGCCATTAGGCTCGTCATTTTCAAATTGCATAGCCATTATTACAAAGCCTTTTTCGTCATAATATGTCCATAAACCATTTTTTTGGTTATTTTTATAGCTACCTTCTGCCAAAAGTATATCATTTGCCGAAAAACATTGCCATTTTCCTTCTCGCAAACTATTCTTAATATCTCCTTTACAAAGCAAAGAATCTGTGTTTTGACACAAAACAGGAACACAAAAGAGAAAAGAAAATAATAGGAATAGAATAAAAAAATAGGTAGAAAAAGTTGAAAAAATAGAAAATAACGGTACTTGGTAAAATCTGTTTGTAGGTTTCATATACTATCTTATTTGTAGAGATTTAGGCAATTTGTGTACCAAAATCAATAAAGCATATTTTTTTGCTTAGCAACACTGTTTGTTAGCATTTTGACAAACCCCAAAAAAATAACTATTATTAGTATTAATTTTACTTTTATATTACTTATATTAGTTCTTTTTGGAATTCTTTTTGGAATTCTTTTTTTTGACTTCCTATTTTCCACGTTTCAAAACCTCATTATCCAAGTCATTTTTTAAAAAATACAAATTGTTTTTTTTGATTGTTTTTTGTATCCCTAAAATTTTTAAGAATAATAGCTAATTTATTGCTATTTTATTAATAAAAAAATAGTAATACTATGTTTTTTTCGGAATTCTGTTCGGAATTCCGCAAAAATAGTGTTTTATCCAAAAAAAATAGTAGATTTTTGTAGCACATCTTTTAGAGAAATAAAAGAATTGGCGAAACCCGAAAAGCCAACAGAGTAGGGGAATCTATAAAACACAAATCACAATGAAAAAAATAATTTTAGTATTTTTAATAAGCACTTTGTTTGGTTGCAGCTTAATTTCAGAAAATGGAAAAAAAGAAAGTGTTAAAAGATACACATTTATTTATGTCCCTGTAAGTTCAGCAACTTATATCATTAAGGATAGTTTGGTGGATAATACACCTGTAAAAATAAGCAGCTTTGATAAAAGAGAGCCTTATAGTGGAGATTTAAACTATGCACCACTTGAAAGAGTTGGGGTTACTATGGATAACAGCACTATTAATTCTTTTTTGGTAGGTGCTGATTATGCTACAAATAATCCTATTTATGATTATACAGTATTAAATAATAAATTTTATTTTCAAAAATTAGTAGATGCAAGAGATACATGTTTCTATAAGGCTGACAAAAACTACTATTACAAATATAAAAGAGTTAATCCTACTACTATTCTTAGAGAAGAATATTATAAAAATATTGTCAATATACACCATAAAATAGGGGATATGACTTTTATTTTTAAAGAGTAACTCTATAAAACAAAACCTATTTTTATAGCACAAACAAAAATTAACAAAACAATTTTCACCATTTAAACACAAATCACAATGAAAAAAATAATTTTAGTATTCGCAATAGTAGCAACTATGTTTGGTTGTAATTTAGTTTCAGGAAATGCAGAAGTAAAAAAGAATTTTCAAGAAGGTTTTTATACTATATATGAAATAACTTATTATGATGCAACTGGTAAAATAACTGCATCTTATAAAGAAAGCCCTGAGAGAATGCAGCCCTTTTTTTTTG
>JBIKRY010000084.1:0-15796 GCA_044348925.1 Bernardetiaceae bacterium | reverse complement strand
GACACAGCCAACGGCAGAAAAACCTATGTTATTATTTTTCTACGCTTGTCAAGGTCTATCGACCATTGACAACGTAGAAAAATAGCACACTATTTTAACGCAACAATTCCCACTTTGAGTTACTTAACTCATTGATTATCAATGCTTATTTATTCATTCTTTTTCCGATTTTAGGTAATTCATTGATTATCAATTAATTGATTAATGGAAAAAAACGAGTTAAATATTTGATTATCAATTAATTAGTCAAAGTGGGAATTGCTGACAATATGTACGCATTTTTTTGTAAATAATTGATAATCAATGAGTTATATTTTGTAAATTATATAATCTAAGTCGTATAGTACTGTGTAGCTATGCAACAAAATATGCAATTTTTTATATCTATTTCCTATAAAAAACAATGATGTTGCTAAGAAAAATTAGTTTTACTAACAAACCTGTGCGTAGCTGGAGCTACGCACTACTACGCAGATTACATTAATTATCTTGCTACACATACAAAATAATGGCAAAAAATTATAACACAGAAAAAAACTACTTATTTTACACTATCCAAAAACTTTATAAAATCTGCTACATTCAAATTATAGGCTTGTGGTGGCACTAAAGGCGGTGCATTTAATCCATCTTTTCCCAAAATAACATAATAAGGTTGTGCATTGTTATTGAAATAGGTAATTTGTACATCTGCATTAATTTTGCCAATGGTTTTCTTTATTTTGCCATCATATTTAGACGTAACCCATTCATTTTCAGGTACTTCCGAAACATCATCTACATACAAAGCTAATAAAATAAAATTATTTTGTAATCTTTGCAAAACCTCTTTGTCTGACCAAACTGTAGCTTCCATTTCCCTACAATTTACACAGCCATGCCCTGTAAAATCTATAAAAATAGGCTTGTTTTCTGCTTTGGAGGCTGCTAAAGCCTCCTTATAGTCAAAATATCCTTGCAAACCATGCGGAAATTTGAATTTATCCCCATATTTTACAGATAGTTTTTTGGTAGAGGAATTTGTGTTATTGGAATTGCTACGCAAAGCATCGAGCAAATCAAATTCTAAACTTGTTTGTGGTGGCAAATAACCTGCTAAGGCTTTTAATGGCGAGCCAAACATTCCAGGTACAAGATAAATCACAAAAGTAAAAGTAAAAATAGTCATCATCAACCGAAAAGTACCAATATTTTCGTCTTTGCTATCGTGAGAAAGGCGAATTTTTCCTAACAAATACAAGCCCATACACGAAAAAATAGCTATCCAAAAAGCCAAATACAGATGTCTTGGCAAAATATTCCAATGATATACTTGGTCTGCGGTACTCAAAAATTTTAAGGCAAGTGCCAATTCCACAAATCCCAAAACCACTTTGACCGAATTAAGCCAGCCTCCCGATTTTGGCAAACTTTGTAACCACGAAGGAAATAACGCAAATAAGGTAAATGGAATAGCAAATGCAGACGAAAAAGCAAACATTCCTACAACAGGTTTCAATATTTGTCCGTTTGCCGAAGCCACCAAAATACTGCCCGCAATAGGTCCCGTACACGAAAAAGAAACCAAAACTAAAGTAAAAGCCATAAAAAATACGCCAACTAAGCCACCTTTTTCTGATTTTTCGTCTATTTTGTTCACAAGTTGGTGTGGCATCACTATTTCGTATGCCCCAAAAAAGGAGAAAGCAAAAATGAGAAAAATAGCAAAAAACAATACATTAGGCAACCAATGTGTAGCCAACCAATTTGCAGCATCTGCCCCAAACAAACGTGAAACTACAAACCCAATAAATGTATAAATGCCAATGATAGAAAAACCGTAAAACATAGCTTGAAAAATTCCTTCGCTGCGTTTTTTCTGCTTAGAGGTAAAAAATGACACTGTCATTGGTATCATCGGAAACACACAAGGCGTGAGCAAAGCTGCCAAACCTCCCAAAAACGCCAAAAATGCAAAGCCAAGCAAAGATTGTTCTTCTGCTTGTGTAATATTTTGGTTTGTAGTTATAGTATTTGTAGTTTTTGGAATACTATCTTTTGTAGTTTCGTTAATTTGTTTGCTAATTTCTGTCTTAGTTTGGTTTGTGTCTGTGTTGATTTCGACATTTTTTTGTTCATTTGTTGCAATATTTTTGTCTATTTCGGTATTTTTTATAGTATTTGGTTTGTCTATTTCTGTAATAACTTCGGCAATTAGCAAGTCTTTTAGCAAAAATTCTTCTTCGAGAGGAATACATTTGCCGTCTATATCACTACAAGTCAAGCCATTTACAGTTCCTTCTACTTTAAAATCTTTGCTTAAAATCTTTATTTTTTGGCGAAATTCGGCTTTCCCGTCAAAATAACTTACCTCTGCGTCCCAAGTTTTGTCAAATTTTGTAATAGGTTTGGTAATTTCTTGAGTTTCGCCAACAAGTTGAAAAGAGGGATTTTGTGTAAACTTAAAGGTAGTTGGCAATGCAACATCTGGAGGGAGTTTCATGGCGTAGAGATGCCAACTTTTTTCGAGAGTTGCCACCAAAATAATATCAATAGTTTCACCTATTTTTGCTTTTTGCGTAGAGAGTTTAATGTTCCATTTTGCAGGTTGCAAAACTTGCGAAAATACGTTATGTGCATAGAATAAAGCTAATAAAATTAGTATTTTTTTCATAAATTTGTTTTTAAAGCAATGTAGTAAAATGTTCAAAGTCCTTGTGCTAAAACATTGCGAACTTCGTAATAATTCCTTACAAAAAAAAGATACCTATCAACTGTATCTAAATTTACGTTTTTTTATTGGACTAAGCACAAATTCATTCTATTATTCCCGATTACTGTTCAAAACTTGTAATAAAAGCATCTTTAAAATTAAATTTTCTAATTTCTTGCAACATGTTTTGTGCCTCCTCCAGATTTTCGGCTTTGCCCACCAAATATCTATATCTTTTGTTATTTTCGTCATCTTCGGTAACTACCTCATCAATTTTATAATTTTTTGCAATTAATTTATTAAAATCATAATGTTTCATAGAAATACGAGATTTGGAAGACGAAATTTGTATTCGGTAGATAATTTTGGCTTTTTTGGCATCTTCGGCTTCTTGTGCTTGTAGTTTTTCATATTTTTTGGTGGCTTCGTCTATTTCTTGGATAAGTTTTTTGGTAGTTTCGTTATTTGATTTTGCTAATACTTCTTTGGTTTCTTTGAGAGTTTCGGGCAACAAATGCACGTGATACGATTCGGCTTTTAAAAACCTAACCAAACCGTGTAAAATAGATTCTGCCACTAAGTTTTGTCCTTCTTCCGAATTTAAAAATTTTTCCTCTATTTTATTGCTCAAAAATCCAGCTTCAATCAACACACTTGCGGGTTTAGAATTTTGCAAGACATACAACGAAAATCCTCTATCTTTGTTGGTAAATAAACCCAAACTTTTGCGGGAGGCTATTTGAACAAAAGATTTGTCTAAAGCGTGGGCAAGTTTTTTACTTTTTTTGAAACTATTGCTATGAATGTGCATCTGTGTTCCAAAAATCTCTCTGTTGGGGTTCGAATTGCAATGAATACTCAAAAAAACATCTGCTTTTTCGTCATTGGCAATAGCTACTCTTTCTTCTAATTTTACATACACATCTCTTTTGCGTGTCAAAATCACATCTACGCCAATGAGTCGCATAAGCATCTTGTCATGCAGTTTTTTGGTAATTGCCAACACAATATGTTTTTCATCTTTATATTTTTCGTTTGTCCGTTCTTTGCCTGGGTCATAACCGCCATGTCCTGCATCTAAGACAACTTTTATTGCTGCTTGTTCTGTTATTTTATTTTCTGCAACTGTTTTTTTAGTTTGTGCAAATAGAGATTTTGCAAAAATAAATAGCAAAAAAATACTACAAAGTAAAAGTTTTTTCATACAATGCTGATTCAAAAATTGATTGTGGGTGGTCTATGCAAGTGATATGTTGCGAGCATATACATACTATTGCAACGTATTTTACTAAAAAAAATCTACAAAACAAATTTGATACCTCAAATTTATTTTGTAGATTTTAGGAAAATAATCTTGCCAAATTGCTAAAATTATAGGTTTTTTATACGATTATTTTCTCCTTTTTGCAACCAAACAGCAACTGCAAAGGTAGGTATTGCAATAGCAATATAGATAATAACAAGTTCAATAGGCATATCGGTAAGATTTTTAGTACAACTGCAAAGTTGTTATTTTTATGGATAAGAACAAACATAATTACAAAAAATATTTCATTTCCTATCATTCTTTGTTCTTGCTTTGTTTTTGCTTTGTTGCCTTTACATCATTTTTACGGTACTGATTCCACCGTCTATGTGCAAAATTTGTCCTGTCATCCAAGCTGCATCTGTGGATAGCAGAAATACTGCACTTGCTGCCAATTCTGCTGCCGAGCCAACTCTATTGAGTGGGTGTCTTTTGGCTGAAGCTTCTCTTTTTTCGGGAGATGACAATAAATTTTGTGCCAAAGGCGTATCTGTTAAAGAAGGTGCAATGGCATTTACTTTGATTCTATTTGGGGCAAATTCGGCTGCCAAAGATTTTACAAGCCCTTCTACAGCACCTTTCGAGGCTGCAATGCTTGCATGAAAACCCATTCCCATACTTACTGCCACCGTACTAAACAACACAATAGACGCACCATCTGGCGATTTTTTCAAGGATTTCAAAGCAGCTTGTATTACATTCACAGCACCCAAGACGTTAATTTCAAACTCTTTCAAAAAATCTTCCCTTGTCAAACGAATAAAAGGTTTGAGAGTAATACTCCCTGGACAATATACCAAACCATGTAACTCGTCTGGCAAATTTGCTATTTCTCCTTTCAATTCGGTAACATCTGCCGTAATATGTTGAAGTACCAAATTTTCGGGTGCTTTACGCGACAAAGAAATCACATTTGCCCCTTGTTCTTGTAATTGTGTGGCAAGTTGATAGCCAATTCCTGAACTTGCACCAACAATTAGAATATTTTTACCTTGAAAATTTGACATAAGATTATGGGTTTGATTTTATTGCAATGCTACTAAACTAACTACGAACTTGCAAAAAAGTTTGTCAGATACGCAAAAAATAGTTCGCAAAATATTTTTTTGTAGGCTTTAGAACTAAATCATTGGAAACAATACTTTTTTGGCTTTGCAATTTTGCTATTTCTGAAAAAGTACCTACCTTTGCAACTATGTTGAGCATAAATAATATTTCGTTCTATTTTGGTAGCCGAGCTTTGTATGATGGAGCTTCGTTGCACGTAAAACCAAAAGATAAAATCGGTTTGATTGGTGCAAATGGCACAGGAAAATCTACCTTATTACGTCTTATTGACGGGGAATATCAAGCAGATAGTGGTACTATTTCTCGTAGTGGAGATTGTACGATTGCGTTTTTAAATCAAGATTTACTTTCTTATCAATCTGAAGAGAGTATTTTATCGGTTGCCATGCAAGCATTTCACAGAGAAGTAAAATTGCAGGCAGAGATTGACGAAATCTTACAACAAATGGAAGTCGAATACACAGACGACCTTTTGGATAGATTGACCAAAGCCCAAACAGAGTTTGAAGGGCTTGACGGTTATACTATGCAATCCAAAACAGAGGCTATTCTCGAAGGGCTGGGTTTCAAAACTGAAGATTTGCAAAGACCATTGTCGCAATTTTCGGGAGGTTGGCGTATGCGTGTAATGTTGGCAAAAATGCTATTGCAAAGACCATCTTTGTTGATGCTCGATGAGCCAACCAATCACTTGGATTTGCCATCTATTGAATGGGTAGAAAATTATTTGTACAATTATGAAGGTGCAGTAATGGTGGTGTCGCATGATAGAGAATTTTTGGATAATGTTTGCGATACGATTGCAGAAGTTGCCCAACAAAAAATAAATATTTATGCTGGGAATTATTCTTTTTATCTGGAGGAAAGAGAATTACGCAGAGAAATTCAACAAGGTGCTTACGAAAATCAACAAGCACAGATTCGCCAAACAGAAAGATTTATTCAACGATTTAAAGCTAAAGCATCTAAATCTCGCCAAGTACAATCAAGAGTAAAATCTTTGGAAAGATTGGAAATGATAGACCAAGTGGCAAATGAAGCAGCAAAAGTAAATTTCCGTTTTACCTTTACCCAACAACCAGGACGTACGATTTTGGAATTGGAAAATGTGTCAAAATCATACGGAGATTTGCATCTTTTACGTAAAACTAATGTAAATATAGAAAGAGGGGACAAAATAGGTTTGATTGGTGCTAATGGGAAAGGAAAATCTACGCTTTTGCGAATTTTGTCGGGTATGGAAATAGTAGATGGCGAACGAAAAGAAGGCTATAATGTACAAACAACCCTCTTTGCACAGCACCAATTAGAGGCACTCAATGTTGAAAATACCATTATTGACGAAATGAAAGAGTGTGGTTCTAACAAAACAGAAACCGAATTGCGTACTATTTTAGGTTGTTTTTTGTTTACCAATGATGAAGTATTTAAGAAAATAAAAGTGCTTTCGGGAGGTGAAAAATCTCGTGTAGCATTGGCAAAAACTTTGGTATCTAATGCCAATTTCTTGTTACTCGATGAGCCTACCAATCACTTGGATATTCAGTCGGTTAATATTTTGATTCAGGCATTGCACCAATATGAAGGCACTTTTGTAGTAATTTCTCACGATAGGCATTTTGTTGCTACGATTGCTAACAAAATTTGGTATATTGAAGGAATGCAGATTAAAGAGTACCCTGGTAATTATGATGAATTTGTGTATTGGTTGGAATCTAATGGCAGGTCTATTATGGATTTGGACGCAGCACCCAAAAAAGATAAAAAAGACAAAGTAGAAACTGTAGTAAGTCAAACGGTTTTGGACAAAGAAAGCAAGCAAAAACAGTTGAAAAACGTACAAAAACAGTTGGAAATAGTAGAGCAGAAAATTGCCGATTTGGAAAAACAAGTAAAAAGTTTTGAGGCAGAATTAGCCAAACCTTCAGTCTATCAAAATACTGCACAATTAGCAGAAATTACCGAAAAATATAATAAAACAAAAAAATATATTATTGCCGAAAATGAAACTTGGGAAAAGCTGATGATAGAGGCAGATAGTTTACAATAAAATTAGCTAAGTGTTTTCAAAAATAGACCTTCCAAGTTTCAAAAACTTGGAAGGTCTTTCGTAGATAAAAATCCTTGTACCCAATTACATAGCAGGATAAAACGTATCCAATTTGTCTATCAAGACTTTCATTTTTGGCATATTGATAGCTTTTTGTATGCTTTCTGTTCCTTTGCGTTTTTCTACTTTCAATTTTTCTACTTGTTGTGTAACCATAGCAGGCGTATCACTAAGTTTGTCTATAGCTGCCTGTTCCATAATTGCAATCATATCTTTGTTATTTTTCTCTAACATTGCCATATATTGCCCAAACAAATATTCAAAATCTTTGTATAAAGTAATTACCTCATTAGTTCTTTTATTCATATTTACTAATTGCGTATTATTTTCTAAGATTTTGCCATAATTTATCTTTCCTTTTTCGGTATATTTTCGTTCTATATCATCGAGATATTTGTAAGCAGCCTCCCGATTATAAATAGAAAACAAATAAGTAAGTTGTGTAGCCGAAGAATTATCTGCACCGAGATTAATATTTTCTTTTGGATTAAAACCACTTTCCATTAAGTTTTTTATTACAAATTCATACAATTTATTGTGTAAATTGGTATTTGAAACTTTAAAACTTGTCAAACTTGTATTAAAACTATGGTTTGCATTGTTCAAACTTACGTAGTAATTGGTATATTTATCCAAATCTTTTTTTAAGGTAGAAAGATTTTCGGGAGTAATTTTATCTTCATTGGCACTCAGAGCTGTAACATAACTAAAAACCGAAGAACCAATATTTAAAACAGGGGTAAGCGAAGTAACTCCTTTGACTACAGGATTTTCTAACAAAACTTTTGCAAAATCTAAATAACGGCTTTTTTTCTTTACAGGCGGAATATTTGCATCTAATAATTGCATTACTTTTTTGTTATAAGAAAAGCCCATACTTTCACTTGCGGGATTGTTTAAGTCCAAAAGCATACCCTGATACGTTTCTAACTGATTAAATGCTTCTAAAGTATTGAGTTTATCATTCAAAATTTCAAAAAACTCAAAAGAATATAGTAAATTATTGCGAATAATACGGTAACGACTTTCTTCATTTATTTCCAACCGAGTACGAAACTGTCGCAAACCTGCATCGGCTTTTTGCAAATCCATTTCGTGTTGTCCAATCGTGTTGTAGGCTTGTTTTAAGGAATCTGTCAATTTGTTCATTCTTTCATTGTTCTGTGTTAGACGCAATAAAAGCTCTTGATTTTGTCGCATTAAAAGTCTAACTGCCACAGAATCAATGGGTTGTGCTAAAATTTCTCTATTCCAACAAAGAAATAACATAGCAAATACAAGAATTTTTTTCATACAATTTGGGTTAAAATTTTAAATCTAAAAATAATAAAAAAATTATAGTAATGTAAGTTTTTATTGATGCAATAAATCATGTACGGAAATGGAGTTCCGTACTACTACGCAATTTACATTATCTATGCAAAAACTATGTAGTTTTAAGAAAATTTTGCTAATATTTCTATTAATTTTGCATTTTCTTCAGTAGTACCTATCGTAATTCGCAGACAATTTTCACACAATTCTACTTTTGACCTATTGCGGACTACTACTTGTTTACGAATTAAATACGCATATACTTGGTCAGCATTTGCTATTTTTACCAATAAAAAATTGGCATCAGAAGGATATACTTTTTGTACGATTGGCAAATTTGCTAATTTTTGTGCCAATATATTTCGTTCTTCTTTGATAATTTGCACCCAATTTTCTATTTTATTTTTGTGGCTAAGTGCCTGTAAAACAAGGTTTTGGGTTTCTGCATTTACATTATATGGTGGTTTTATGCGGTTGAAATAATGCATAATATTTTCGGAAGCAAATGCCATTCCCAAACGCAAAGCAGCCAAACCAAAAGCCTTAGAAAAAGTTTGCAATACTACTAAATTAGGATATTTTTCCAAATCTTGCAAATAACTTTCTGTATTTGCAAAATCAATGTATGCCTCATCTACTACTACAATTCCGTGAAAATTTTTCAATAAAATAGCTATCGAATGTTTTGTAATACTATTTGCAGTAGGATTATTTGGCGAACAAACAAAGATTAATTTGGTATTTTGGTCTATAGTTGCCAAAATTTTATCTGTATCTATTTGATAATCAGGCGTTAAAGCAACTTTTCGTAAGGCAACATCATTGATATTTGCCGAAACTTCATACATACCATACGTAGGCGGTAGTATAATTACATTATCTTTTTTAGGTTCACAAAAAATTCTAAACAATAAATCTATTGCTTCATCACTACCATTGCCCAAAAATATTTGTTCTTCTTTAACCCTACGCCATTTTGCAATTTCACGTTTTACAGATTTTTGCAAAGGGTCTGGATACCTATTATAATTACCAATAGCACTACCAAAACTATTTTCATTGGCATCTAAGAAAATAAATTCTTTTGTTTGCTCACCCGTATTTTGTTCTGCTAACTTAAATTCATCTCTTGCCGAAGAATATGCTTGTAGTTTTTGAATATTTTTACGCACCAAGTTAGTAAGATTAAAAGAATTATTTTCTTTTTGAATACCATTTTCATACTTTATGACCGTATCTATATTTTGTAACCGAATAGTTACTGCATTTTTATGGGCAACAAGTTGTTCATTTTCTGCCATAATTTCAACGGCATTTCCTATATTTTTTAAACCTTGTGGGCTAAGTTGTTGTAAGGTAATCTTTTTTACAAAACTATCTAAAGAAACCCCACTATACATTTTGGCATATCCATTAGTTGGCAACGTATGATTAGTTCCCGAAGCATAATCTCCCACACTTTCAGGGGAATAATTGCCCAAAAATATAGAACCCGCATTGCTAATTTGTGTAGCTAATTGTTCACAATCTTGGCATGCAATAATCAAATGTTCGGCTGCATATTCATTTAGCAATTCGCAAGCAATTATTTGATTTTCTACCAACAATAACTTGCTATTTTCCAAAGCCTTAAGAGCTATTTCTTTGCGTGGCAATGCCAAAACTTGCTTTTCTACCTCGTTTTTTATATTTTCCAGCACATTTTTGTCTGTCGAAACCACAATTACCTGACTATCTGTGCCATGTTCGGCTTGTGATAGCAAATCGGCTGCCACAAAAGCAGGGACACAGGTAGCATCTGCCCAAACTGCCAATTCCGAAGGACCTGCGGGCATATCTATAGCAACACCTTGCTTTTGTACAAGTTGTTTTGCTGCGGTTACGTATTGGTTTCCAGGTCCAAAAATTTTATATACTTTTGGTACGGTTTCTGTGCCAAAAGCCATTGCAGCAATAGCTTGCACTCCTCCTATTTTGAAAATCTTGTCAATTCCTACCAAATTTGCAGCATATAAAATTGCAGGGTGAATTTTTCCCTCTTTATTTGGTGGCGTACACAAAATAATTTCTTTACAATTTGCAATTTTTGCAGGCACTCCTAACATCAAAATTGTACTAAAAAGCGGGGCAGTTCCCCCAGGAATATACAAACCTACTTTTTCGATGCCTACACTTTTTCGGCTACATACAACTCCTTGCATTGTTTCTACGACTACTACATTTTCTTTTTGGGCTTCGTGAAAACGCTGAATATTATGTTTTGCCAGCAAAATTGCAGCCTTCAAGTCTTCGCTACAAATGGCTACAGCTTCGTCTATTTCTTGTTTATGTACTTGAAAATCAAGTAATTGCACTTGGTCAAACTGCTGCGTATATGCTTGTATAGCCTTGTCGCCTTGTGTACGTACTGCCTGCAAAACAGTATGCACAGTAGTTTCCAAATTACTATTGTCTAAAATAGGTCGTTGCAAAATCTGCGACCATTGATTTTTGGGTGGGAAGGAAATAAATTGCATTTTGTTTGGAATATGATTTAAAGTTAGTAATTTTTAGAAAAAATTAGCACATTGCATTGATAAAACAAAAAAACAACAAATTTTGTTAAAAAATAGTATTTTTAGACGAATAAATATTAAATAATGTAAGTTGCTTAGAATGTACCGCAGCCTTTAGGGTGCAAGGTTTTTGATAAATTTGCAAAGTAAACTTGGTAAAATTTCTGATATTAGTAGTATTTTGCAGGTATTCGTGCAATTTTGCAACGACCTTGTACCCTAAAGGGTACGGTATATTCTACGCAACTTACATTATTTACAAAAAATATCTATTTTTATTAGAAATAAAAAAAGTTTTAGAGAATGTTTGTAAATTTTATTACAAATAATTATATTTACGCAATTATATGAAAATCAATTAATTAGCTTGCTTGAGTTATAGAAATACTCTAAGTAAAACCTAAAAAAAATTTTTGTTTACCAGCTAATCTATTGATTTTCAAGTTATTAAAACAACAATATTTTTACTTATATTTTCATATTTTTACATATTCATTTAACAACTTATAAATACTTTACGGTTATGCAATACAATTTTCGCAATGAAATCGGCAAATATTCACAGTTTCGTACCGTAGCTGTGGTCGTTATTATTATTTTGGTAGGAATAATTTTTTTCGTTGCCAAACCAAGTTTTGGATTTGGAGGTGGCAAAGATAATTTATTAGCTGAAATGACCGAAGCTAAAGATAAATTTGAAACCACTTTGCGAAAAAAAGAAAAAGAGGTAGAATCTTTAAAAGAAGAACTCAATAGCTTGAAAGAAAATCTTGCTCGCAAAGAGGCTCAATTAGACAGTAAAGGCAACCAAATAGATGCCAAAGAAAGCAATATTGATAAGTTGGAAGCTACGAATAGAGAATTTCAAGACGACAAACGCCGTTTACATGACATTATTCGCAATCGTGATGAGGAAATAAAATCGATGACCGAAAGAAGTAAAGAACAAAATAACATACTCAAAAATACGCAAGACCAGCTACGTGAAGCACAAGACCAAGTAAGAAATTTACAAGCCGAAAATAAAAATCTAAACGACAAACAAAACAACTTGCAAAGTTCCCAAAAAGATTTGCAACACCAAACCAATGGCTTGTTTAATGACCTCAACAAATCCAGAGAAGAATTGGTAGCTACCAAAATGGAGCTAAATAAAGTAAAATTAGAAGCAGATATGCTCAAATTGCAACAACTTAGCGAAACACAAAGACAAGCCGAAGAACACAAAAAAGAACAAATTACAAGTTCTGATGTTATCAAATTAATTGCGGTTTTGACTGTGGTATTGATGTTTGTAATGTTTGTAATTTACGCCATTCAAAAATCGAATAATCAACAATTATAAATTGCCAAAATAGTAGCATTGCATTTTGTCTAACTTCATTTTATCTAATTTAATTTATTATTTCTAACTGCGTTTTATGAAAAAAAAGATTATAAAAATATCGATAGGCATATTGGTAGTGTTCTTATTTTTGGGTGGAGTTTTTCTGCTGACTGCCCTCAACTACAATTATAGTACAGGCAATAGAACAGGACGACTCATGAAGTTTAGCGAAAGGGGTTATATTTTCAAAACTTACGAAGGTACTTTAGACCTCAACAATATTTCTCGCAATAACACAGGAACTATTAGTAGCACTTGGGAATTTTCGGTGGCAGACAATAATCCACAGGTTTTTGCCGAAATAGACAAAGCTATGACCGAAAACAAAGTCGTAAAATTACACTACGAAGAAAAACTTTTTAAGTTTTCTTGGCGTGGAGATACCAAATATTTTGTAAATAAAGTAGAGGTTGTGCATTTGGTAAATGAGTAGAAATTAATTAGTTAGAAAGATGTCATCTTAAAAAAAGATGACATCTTTCTGTATTAGCTATTACAAACTTTTTTTCCAAAAATTAGTCATCATTTGGTATAAGTGTAATCGGGTGTTTCCACCATAAATTCCGTGATTTCTATTTGGGTAATAAAAAGATTCAAATTGTTTTCCTGCCTTAATGAGTGCATTTTGGAATAAAACGGCATTTTGAAAATGCACATTATCATCTCCTGTGCCGTGAATAAGTAGATATGCTCCTTTCAATTTGTCGGCGTGTGTAATTGGAGAATTTTGGTCATAACCTTCTGCATTTTGGTCTGGTTTTTTCAAAAATCTTTCGGTATAAATCGAATCATACAATCGCCAAGTAGTAACAGGTGCTACTGCAATCCCTGCTTTGAAAGTTTCTGCACCCACTGTCATACACAAAGAACTCATGTAACCACCATAACTCCAGCCCCAAATTCCAATTCGACTTTTATCTACATAACTTTGCGAGCCAATATAATTTGCAGCTTCTACTTGGTCTTGCACTTCATACTTACCCAAATTTGCATACGTTGCTTTTTTAAATTGGCTACCTCTTGCTGTAGTGCCACGATTGTCGACACAAGCTACCAAATATCCTTGTTGTGCCAAATAATGATGATAATATAATTGTCCGTCAGACCACGCATCTTTTACACTTTGCGAAGCAGGTCCACCATATACAAACATCAAAACAGGATATTTTTTGGTAGCATCAAAATCTTTTGGTTTTATCCAATAACCGTATAAAGTTGTATTATCTTTTGTTTGAAAATTGAAAAATTCTTTGTTGGTAATGCCAAAGTTTTCAATTTGTTTTTTCAATTCTGCGTTGTCTTCTCGTACCGATTTTAATTCATTTTTTTCGGTTTTAAATACACTTACTTTCGTTGGATTTTTTGCACTTGTATTAAACAAAATATAATGACTAAAATCAGGACTCATATTTACGGTATTTGTTCCTTTTTCGGTAGATAATTTAGTTTTTTTCTTGCCATCGAGGGTAATACTGTAAAAATGACGTTCTAAAGGAGAATCTTCGGTTGAGGTAAAATAAATAAGATTTGGCTTTACATTTTCGTTAATACCCACAAAATCAGCCACTTCCCAATTTCCATTGGTAATTTGAATTACTAATTTGCTGCTATTTTGTGTAAATTCATACAGATAAAAATGTTTGTAACCACCTTGCTCACTTGTTAAAATAAATTGAGTGCCATTTTTCAAGTAAATCAAATCGTCTGCATATTCCACATCTACATATGCTTTGTCGTCATATTCCGTCCAGACCATATTTGTTTTTCCTGTACTTGCTTCTGCGTGCAGAATTTCCAATTTATTTTGCAAACGGTTTAAACGGCGAATAGATAGTATTTCGGGATTTTCTGTCCATTTTACTCTTGGAATATAGATATCTGTTTCTGTACCAATATCCATTTTTATCGTCTGTTGGGTAGCCAAATGATAAGTAAAAATATTGACAATAGAATTTAACTCACCTGCTTTTGGATATTTGAAACGGTAATCTACAGGATATACTTGTTTTTCGTCCCAATATTGCATATTATATTCTTTTACACGAGTTTCGTCAAATTTGTAAAAAGCTATTTTTTTGCTATCTGGCGACCAGAAAAATGCTTGTGCAAAGCCTAATTCTTCTTCGTACACCCAATCTGTGCTACCATTAATGATAGCATTAAATTTGCCATCATTGGTAATTTGTGTAAGTTTGTTAGTAGCCAAATCAGTTACAAACAAATTGTTTTCTCGTACAAAAGCTACTTTGCTACCATCAGGCGAAAAAGTAGCATAACTCTGACGACCTTCTTCGGTCAAGTTTTGCAATTTTTTGGTAGTCAAATCATAGACATAATAATCTGCACGAAAAGAACGGCGGTAGATAGGCGTAGTATTGGTAACAAATAGTAATTTTTTTTCGTCGGCACTGAAAGAATAGTCATCTACTTCGATTTTGGGGCTGAGTTGCGAGAAATCTACTAAAGTTTCTACTTTTTTGCCTGTTGCAATATCGTATTTTACTACGCCATTCTCTTCGAGAGAAGTGTAAAATTGCCCATTTTTTGACCAATTAATCCCATAGACAGATTTTTCTTGAAAAACCCTGCGTTGATAAATGTCTTCTAAGGTTAATTTTTGGCTTTGTGCATTTGCAAAATTGCAAAGCAACGCCATTGCAAAAAGTAATAAACTTTTGCATTTTCTATTGGTTTTGTTTACTTGCATAGAATAATGAATAATTATGGTAAAAATTTAGGGCAAATTACCAAAATTTAAGAGGAAAAAATGCTTTTTAGCAAAATTTAACGAACTATAAAGCAAAATGTATTACAAATAGGTTTTCCGCATAAAAATTATTTTAACCACATACCAACATAGATACATAGAAAAATATAAGTTAATGAAGGTAATGTAAGTGGAAAAACTGTGTAAATCTCCGCCATTGTTTGTGTCAAACCCGCAATGGAATTGAAACTAACTGCATTAGCACATCAAAATACATTGAAAAGCTGCTTTTGTTAGTTTATTTCGTATTTTTGTGTGCTAAAACTAAAAAAAGTCGTTTCTTTGGGCAAGTTTGACGTGCTGGTGGAGTTGGCTGTGGCGACACAGCCAACGGCAAAACACTCCACTATAATGTAAAACGTACATTTAAAGCTACTTTTAAGATTTTTGGTGATCCTCAATTAATTTGTATAGTTTTAAATTGTTAAATTAGTATGAAAAATAAAGAACAATTTTGTGAAAGTATAGGTTTTAAGACCCTATCGATTACCCACAAGTTTTCGCCAGTAAGTATCCTTGTTTTAGATTTTCAAATATTTGGTATCCTCTCCATAAAGCTACTACCCCAATGGGTCTGTCTTTTTGGAGAGTGCTACC
>JBIKRY010000452.1:0-2542 GCA_044348925.1 Bernardetiaceae bacterium | reverse complement strand
AATTATAATAGTGCATAATTACATCAGATGTAGCACCCATTTTGGCTATTTGTCCTTTCTCTAATAAAATTCCTTTGTTGCACAAACTTGTAATCGTAGGCATACTATGACTTACAAATAGAACAGTTCTGCCTTCATTGGTACTAACATCTTGCATTTTGCCCAAACATTTTTTCTGAAATTGTGCATCACCGACAGCCAAAACCTCATCAACAATCAAAATTTCGGGTTCTAAGTGTGCAGCTACTGCAAAAGCAAGTCTTACATACATACCCGAAGAATAGCGTTTTACAGGCGTATCCAAAAATTGTTCTACTTCTGCAAATGCTACTATCTCATCAAATTTTCGTTTGATTTCCTGCCTTGACATTCCCAAAATAGCCCCATTCAAATACACATTTTCACGACCCGTTAATTCAGGGTGAAAACCTGTACCAACCTCTAAAAGACTTGCTACTCTCCCTTTTATCTTGATACTACCACTGGTAGGCTCTGTAATGCGGCTCAATATTTTTAATAAGGTAGATTTACCAGCACCATTTCTACCAATAATACCAACTCGGTCGCCTTGTTCTATACCAAAAGAAATTCCTTGCAAAGCATAAAAATCTTCTATAGATACTCCATTTCCTATATTTTGTTGTCCTTTACTTATACTTTTTATGTTAGTTAGTAATGATTTTATATTTGTGGCAATCTTATCACGCAAAGAAAGATACCCATCGGCTTTTTCATGTCCAATTTGATAGCATTTTACTAAATCTGTAACTTGAATAACTGTATTTGACATCTTCTAACTATTAAAACTTCGTTGCAAAACTACAAAGAAAAAATTATAAAACAAACCAAAATAAACCTTCACAAAATTGCACCTTAAAGCTCATAAAGTAGCTATTGCTTTTAACAAAGTATTTTTGTGTGCATATACATAAATTGTCAAAAATTACTTAACTTTACGCAATTTTTAATTTCAAAAAATATAAATTCTTATGGAAGCATTAACAATGACAGCACAAGTTTTGCTGGCTTTAACTATTTTAATTGGCGTACACGAATGGGGACATTATGCTGCTGCACGTATGTTCAAAATTAAAGTAGAAAAATTTTATCTTTTCTTTGATTTTCTATTTCCAATGCCTAATATTCTAAACTTTGCACTATTCAAAAAGAAAATAGGAGATACAGAATTTGGCTTAGGTTGGTTTCCTTTGGGTGGCTATGTGAAAATAGCTGGTATGATGGACGAATCTATGGACAAAGACGCCTTGGCACAAGCCCCACAAGAATGGGAATTTCGTTCAAAACCAGCTTGGCAACGGTTAATTGTGATGCTGGGCGGTATTATTGTCAATGTGGTTGTTGGAGTTGTTATTTTTACAGGCTTAAATTTGGTAATGGGCGAAAGTTATTATACTGCCGAAGAAGTACAAAAAAACGGAATTGCAGTCAATAAAATAGGCGAAGAAATAGGACTACAAAAAGGTGATAAGATTATCAATATTAGTGGAAAACCATACCAAAAATTTGATGAAGTTCGCAGCCCAGAAGTATTATTAGATGCCCAAAGTTATTATACGGTGCTTAGAAATGGACAAGAAATTAAGGTTTTATTGCCAAGCAATCTCATGGAAAAATTGACAGAGGCAAAAAAAGAAGAAGGCAATTTTATCGAACCATTATTACCTTATGAAATTTCTACCGTTGTAGCAGGAAGTCCTGCACAAGCAGCAGGTTTGGCAGTTGGCGATAAAATTACGAGTGTAAATACGGTATCTACAGTTTTCTTTCAAGATTTACAAAAAGTTTTGTTTGAAAATAAGGGAAAAACCGTAACATTAACAGTGGACAGAAAAGGCGAAACCAAAAACTTATCCGCACAAATTAACGAAGATGGGAAATTAGGCATAGAAATAACGCATTTATTACAAGCATCTACACGCAGTTATGGTCTATTTGAATCTATAGGCAAGGGTGGGCAAGATGCTTTTGGTGTGATTACCACACAGTTAAAAGGTTTTGGTAAAATTTTTAGAGGTGAAATTCGTGCTGACAAAGCACTTAGTGGTCCTATTGGTATTGCAAAAGGATTTGGAGGCACATGGAACTGGGTACGTTTTTGGACTTTTACCGCAATGCTTTCTATGGTTTTAGCATTTATGAATTTGTTGCCAATTCCTGCTTTAGATGGTGGGCATGCAGTATTTTTATGTTATGAAATGATTAGGGGAAAAGCACCTTCAGAAAAATTTTTAGAAATTACCCAACAAATTGGTATGTTATTATTACTTTGTTTGATGGTTTTTGCATTTGGTAATGATATTTTTAAACTAATTAAATAACGTGAACTACGGATTAAAATCCTACTAATGTAAGGGGAATATTTGCCTTTAGACGGAGCTACCTAAACGAATGAGTCTGGTAAATTGAAATATAAATAATGTAAGTTCTGTACTACTATGCAAATTAGTTTATTATATATTTTACTTGTAACTCATTGATTATCAATATTTTAATCCGTAGTTCACGTTATTTATTATCCATA
>JBIKRY010000119.1:0-13273 GCA_044348925.1 Bernardetiaceae bacterium | reverse complement strand
TCTACCAAAAGTTGACAAATGTCCATATGGTAAAATTGGAATAAAATTGCCAAAGTGGGAATTGCTGACGTTATTTATTATCCATAGAACTAACATTTCTTAGAGCAATGTTAGTTCTCATAAATAAATTTTTTCAATTTCTCCTCTATTGTTTCCTCTTGCTCAAACTATAATTTTGCTTGGTGATTTGAAGTAAAATATAATTTCTAAGCAATAGAGTTTATGAATAATTTGTATAATAGACTTTAGTCTGTTTTTAAGTAGTTGAAAATCAATAACTTGCACAGACTAAAGTCTATGCTACAGCAATTATTCATAAACTCTAATAATTTTGTGAATAACAGTAATAATTTCTAAGGTAAAATAGTCCATTGCAACTATTTTTGTCCATATTTTCTTTTTCGCCAATAATAACGAATGATTCCAAAACTAATTATTGCAAAGATTGGCAATAGAATATTAATAATTTGCCATGTTAATTTTTCCTCCTTAATTCTTAACTCATCTAAAGGACGCAAAGCTATTTCTTTGTTTCGTGTTACAATCACGCCTTGTTCTTCTACTAAATATGCCAATAAATTTTGCAGCAATTCTTTGTTGGCATAGGTCTGTCCATTAATCTGGTCAAATCCTAAAGGCAACACTTGCTTAGTTTTTGTGTTTATGTCATTTCGCAACAAATCTCCGTCACTACAAACAATTATTTTGGTAGGCACACTTTCTTTTTTGATGACCGAATTATCGGGTGCAACTCTATTTTTATACAAAGAAGTAAATTCTCCTTCGAGCAAATATAGCATAGGCAGAAATTTTTGGGCATACATATTTTTGTCCAAATCTGCTTTTAGTTCCTCAAATGTTACCAAATTTGGCATTTTTCGCACACGCATATATTGGCTACCAAAAATCAAAGGCGTTTTTTTCACTTTATCGGCTTTTACAGTATCTATTGTACTTACCAAACGTCCCGAAATAGCATTCAAATTTTTTACGGTTGGGTGATTTGCAAATTTATTGAATAGAATATGATAAGGAAATGGAATAGCTTGCAAATTAGGTTCATTGCCAAATCTTCCAACATTTACCAAAATCTGCTGTAGCAACAAATCTTGCATCAAATCCTGATTTACCCGAACCCCATAACGAAACAACAAATCATCTACCCCCAAATCATAACCAAAAGCATACGCACCTCCCAAAGGAATACTGTCTATATTTAATTGTACGGCATCGATAAAAAACAATGCTTTGCCTCCGTGCATAATAAATTGGTCAAGTTTATATTTTTCGAGTTCGGTATAAGGTTTTTTGGGTTGTGCAATAATGACAGCTTGATAGTTGCTCAAATCTGTATCTTGTAAATTTACCCTATCTATTGCATAAGATTGCGACAAGGTTTCGGTCAAATCTTCGGTTTGTTTGGCATCGAGTTCTTCGTGTCCTTCCACAAAAGCAATAGCTGGTTTTTGGCTTTGACTAAGGTTTTTTATTGCCGTAATTAGTTCATATTCAATAGATTCTACCGATTGATTAAGTTTTTCTTTTGCCGAAACCGCCAAATTTCCTTTAAGTAGCAACACAGGAATTTCTCTACCTTGATAGGTTAGTAAAGCATACGGAAATATAATTTTTTGCATTTTCTTTCCCTCTACATTCTCATACAAATTAGTAGGTTGCATTCCTTTTTCTACCAACTGTTGAAAAAATAGATTCCGTTCTTTTTCTGAACTTGCCTCATCTGGGTTGATAAATTGATATTGTATATTATCCCCTGCATAAATTCTAAATTCGTCCAAATTTTCCTGCACTGCATTTCGCAACCGTTTAAAATCGGCATTCAAATCTCCCTCCAAAAAAACCTGTACAGTTACTACGTCTTCAAGATTTTGTAATACTGTTTTACTATGTTCTGCAATAGAATAGCGTTTTTCCTGTGTCAAATCCAACCTAAAAAATAGCTTGTCTGCCCATAAATTTGCCAAAATAATTGCAAATACAAGGGCTGTAAATTGTAAGATGTTTTCTTGCTTTTTCATAGTTGCAAAAATAAGCAAAAACTTAGCAGTCTTTGCTTGTATGCCTATAAAAATTTGAAAATTTGATTATGTTCATGTTAGGTATTTAAACTAAATAAATTTTGCAAATATTCTGCACCTCGTTTTTCGGCAAAATAATCCAGAGATAGCATCAAACTTGCTTGGATACATAAACCTATGCCTATACCTTTCCAAAAATTGCCACTTTGAAAATAGAAAAATAAGAACAGTCCTAAAACTATTAATGCCATTTCTATATAACGATAAATGACAAAATTTTTCATTACTACTTCCATTCTCGGTATTTCTTCAGTTTTGATTTTTTTGGGTTCATTTGTGATAATATTTTCCACTTTTATAATGTCTTTTGGGCTTCTGAAATAAACTGTAGTACCAACTACAAGTTGTATTAATGCCACCAAAACCAAAGGTATCGCAAATCCTTTGAAATAGGGTTCTTTTAGCGAAACCCAAAAATAAATTGCTACTGAAATAGCAAGCACACCGACACCGACAAAAAATAGGCTTTCAAATTTTTCGGCATTAAAATATTCTGTGATAAATTTCATAATTTAGCTAATTTTTATTTGTTTTAAATCTTTGAAAAGGACTATACCATAGAGATTTGGCGTTTGAAAACCTACTTGGTAGTCTCCTTTCACTATTTTTTTGCTAATTTCAACTAAGGTCAAAGCAGTGAATAAATAAGCTTCTGGTCCCAGCATGGTAGCTGTTGCAGTTTCGCCTTTTTCGTTTTTTACTTGGGCATAACAAACTGTTTTGCCTGCTTGCAACTGTTTTGGAGAAGGACCTTCGGGCAAAAAATTAATCAATCTTTTTAGGATAAAATCACGCAACCAAAGCATTTTACCTTGCATCATACTGACGATGAAACTTGGGAAATTAGAGTAGGTTTCTATGTTTTGAATGCCTGTCGAAATTTGGGCGGTAAATAAATCTGCACGCCAAGGGTTGTAAACAAGATTTTGTTTTTTGCCTTGTAACTCCAATGAAAAGGTAGCCGAGGCAGGCATGGCTTTTAAAAACTTTCCATTTTTAAGAATTACGCCTTCTTTGTTGATGTCTTTCAAGACAGTTTTTAGTGTGCCTCTCGATGCACCACCTTCTGTAATATAAGCTATTTTGAGGTGGGTAGCATCTGGCAATTTATTTTTAGCCAAGTTTGCTACAATATCCGTAGGCACAACGCCAAAACCTGCACCAGTCATTAACATAATTCCTGCTTTGATAGCTTCATGCTGGTATTGAAAGACGGTTTCCATTTCGGAAACTTCGCCTGCAATATCTATATAATGTGTTTTGCTTGCAATACAGGCTTCGACCAATTGTTTGTTGGTAGTATAAAATGCACCCGCCAAATTTACTACTAACTGAATATCTTTTAAATTATTGATTATTACCGCCTTATTGTCTAATGAAAATAGGCGAAAAGGCTTATCTGTTTTGAAAGAAGACCTTGCAGCTAAAACAATGTTTAGCTGGTGTTGGCTTGCATATTCGACAAACAATTTGCCCATATAACCACTTGCACCATAAATTAAGATTTTATCTTTCATTTTCAATTCTTTGTTTTAAAATTTGGTTGCATTTCATAAAAGCATTTTCCATCTTTTGAAGCATTTTTTGCGAAATAAAATAGGAAAACAACCCTATAAAATATTCGCCATGTAGCAATCTGGTTTGGCTTTCGTTTACCTTTGCAAGTCTATCATAATGTTTGTCAGCTAAGGCAAATTGTGCAACTTGCACACCTTGCCAAATCAATGCTTGGTTGGTTTTATAGGAAAGTAAAACAGGAAAATAAGTTTTATGTAGTGGTACATAAAAGTTGCAATTTTATTTCCCTCTTTCATTTCCTCTTTCAATTTCCCCACTATGGGATTCCAAGTAGGGTATGATTTAAAATCTGTTAGGGCTTGCCAAACCTTTTCGATTGGTGTTTCTACAAGTATCAAATTGTGGTATTATTGCATAATTTTACTATTTTTTATAAGAAAAATAAGTCCACAAAGCACCCAGCAAATCTACCGAACCAATAGCTGCTAACATAGGATTTTGTTTGAATACCAATACAAACACAGAGGTTACCACAAAAAAGAACATTCGCCCAATAATGGTGGCTTTGAAAAACTCCATTTGTTCATTTCTTGCTGACTGAAAATAATAAATACCCGTTGTGAAGGTAAATAAGCCTAACATGCGTATCCAAATTTCGGTTGTGTTTTCAAAACCAAAAACACCAAGCAAGGTATTGGGAATGAATACCATTCCCAAACCCATAACAAACAAATAAAAGCTATAAAAATAAATTGTTTTTGCGATTTGGCTCATAATTTTAAAAGGTTGTTTATTTTTTAGTTGATTTTTTCCCAAATTACAGTTCTACCAAAAAGGCTAATGCCAACATAGCCCCTGATTTCCAACTTGTTATCTTTGAGCTTCATCGTACATTTGTAGGTTTTGTCTTCTTCAGGGTCATAGATGGTACCATTTGTCCAAACGCCGTCTTCAAAAACAAAGTCTTTTAAAATAATCATGTCTTTGAAAGCCTTGCCATTTTTGGCAATTCGACTTGTTTTGCCATCTTTTTCATACATACGAACCCCCCACCATAATTTGCCTTCATAAGTTCCCTTTTCGGTTTTGTAAATATTGATTTTGGCATCTTTGGGTTCGGAGAGCCAATTACCTACTAATCTGTCTGCATTTTGGGCTTTTATAGTGCCAATAGCAAACAATAATAGGAATAGTGTCATTCCAAATAAAATTCCCTTGTTTTTACGTAAATTTTTACTTAAGTTTTTCATTTTAGTTTTATGATTTTAGTTTTGTAATTTTAGTTCCTTAACACCGCTTTTCTACGTTTGTCAAGGTGCGAAAAGCACCATTGCCAACGTAGAAAAGCAAGTTATTTTATTCCCTTTTCCACCTCGCCACGTACTATTTTTGTAAACCACGACAATGGCAACAACCAACGGATAAACAACAACATAGGACCAGAACCACCCACAGGGTAACGCAAACGGTAGGAATTATCGTTGGCAGCTTGCCATACTTTTTCGGCTACGACTTCGGCAGTTGGGGCAGTTTTGTAGGAGTCTAACATATTTTTATGGGCTTGTTTGGTGTAATTATCGTAGTCTTTTGTCGAAACAAAATCTATAGCATTTTCAAATTCTGTTTTGATTGCACCAGGTTCTATGTTTTTGACTTGGATATTAAATTGCCTTAATTCAAATTGCAAACTCTCCATAAAACCCTCCAAAGCCCATTTGGTGCTGTGATACACACTATATAAAGGAAAAGTTATCAGTCCACCCATTGAGGTTGTGTTGATAATCATTCCGTTTTTCTTTGCTCGAAAGTGTGGCAAAATTGCCCTCGTAACATTCATTACCCCAAAAACATTGGTATCAAATTGCTTTTTAATCTGCTCTTGATTCATTGCCTCAAAAGCACCTACCAAAGCATAGCCCGCATTGTTAAACAAAACATCAATGCTACCAAATGCAGTAATCGTATCCTCTATAGCTTTTTTGATACTTGTTTCGTGCATTACGTCTAAGGCAAATATTTTTAGGTTAGGATATTGTAACAAATCTTTGCCTTTTTCAACTGTTCGCATAGTTGCCGAAACATTCCAACCTTTTTTGGCAAAATAAATGGCTGTAAGTTTGCCAATGCCCGTAGAAGCACCTGTAATTAAAATTGTTTTTGTCATTTTTTTTTTTGTTTTGTTAATGATGATGCAAAAATATGTAGTATATTTGTAACTACAAAGTATAAACTATACTTCATACTTAAAATAAATTTTTGAGCAGATGAAATTAATTAATCAACTTTCCAAAGAAACAGGAGTTCCAATAGCTACTATTCGATTTTATGAAAAATCAGGGCTATTTGCAGGCAAGAAAAAGGCAGATGTCAAAAGCAACAACTATGTTTATTATGATGACGAAGTAGTAGAAAAATTAGCATTAATTAGAGATGCTAAATCTGTTGGATTTACCTTAGCAGAAATTAGGGAGTTAATTGATGCTTGGTATAGTAAGAAGATTACAAAATCTGAAAAATTGGATATTTTGGATAAAAAGTTGGAACAGATAGACAGTAAAATCAACGAATTAAAAGCCGTTAAAGAACTGATTAGCTTTTTTAAGATAGAGGTTGAGCAAAATGATTGTTAGAAAGTATCTAAAAAATTTCTTGTTCCTATCTGTTTGATAGAAATGAACAAGAAATTTTATGGTCTGTAGCCATATTGTATGCTTATTGGTATGGAATTTCGGTATTGTGTGGGTCATTTTTGGGATATTTTAGCCATTTTTCGAGAGTCTGTTCGAGTTCTGGGGTAATAATATGTTCCATTGTTTCGGCATCTTCATGTACGTGGTCGGGTGCAATTTGTAAATATTCTGTCAAATACACTTCCCAAAGTCGATGCAATTTGGTAACTCTCCGTCCTCTTTCAAATCCTTCGGTGCTAAGTTTCCACGTTTGTAGTGTTTTTTGAATATATCCTTGTTTTTGCAAACTTTTTAAGGCATTTTCTAAGGTAGTAGGAGCAAAAAACCGTTTGTTTTGCATTTCTGCTAAGGTATAATTTCGGAAAAAATCTTTGTTTGCTTCGCCCAAATGGTACAAAGTTTTTAGAATATTCTCTTCGAGAAACCGTTTTTTGTGTTTTTTTTGTTTAATCCAACGTGCTATCATTCCTTTTTGTGGTGCAAATAAAAACGAAGCTACTGCCAACAAAGAAAGTATCAACACAATCCACGCACCTGTGGGCATATTTACATACATATATGACACCAAAGAGCCACCAACTGCCGAAATTCCCCCAAGCAAAGCTGCCAAAAATATCATTACTTTTAGTTTGTCTGTCCAAAAACGTGCTGCTGCTGCTGGAGTTATTAGCATAGCTGCCATCAACACTACACCTACAGCTTGTATGCCCACCACTACCGCCATCACGGTTAAGGTGGTAAGTAATAATTCGAGTTTTCGCACAGGAAAACCTATAGCTTTTGCAAATGCCGTATCAAAAGCTATTAAAGTTAGTTCTTTGAAAAATAGCAAGACCGTAAGCACCAAAATAATAGCCAAACTTGCAAAAATGACAATGTCGTCTCCAACCAATGCCGCAGCTTTGCCAAAAATAAATCCTTCCAAACCTGCTTGTTGTGCATTGCCCGAATGTTGAATAGCAGTAAGTAATAAAATTCCAACGCCAAAAAATACCGATAAAACCAAACCTATTGCCGTATCTTCTTTGAGTTTGGTTTTGGAAGTAATGATGTCTATGCAAAACAAAGATAGCCAACCTGTGATAAAAGAGCCAATAATCAAAGCTACAGGGTTTTTATTTCCCGAAATCATAAAAGCCAAACAAATCCCTGGTAAAACCGCATGGGCAACCGCATCACCTGCCAAAGATTTTTTTTTGAGAAAGCTAAAACTACCAACAATAGCAGAAGCTGCTGCCAACAAAACAGTTCCCAAAACAACATATACAACATTGGCATCTTGAAAGCTAAAAAATTCTATAAGACGATACATTTTTTGCGATTATGGGATTAAGTTTTAGAAAAATATTGTTTCATTGCAAAGTAAAATCTGCAGTTTACAAAAATAATCTTATTTTTGTATGTTAAAAATTTTTGCTTGTAATATTATGTTTTCCGCATCAAAAATAATTTTCTATATGGTCTATGTTACTACGTGGCAAATAAAAATTTTGATGCAAAAAATCTATCTATTTTAATTTAAAGAATACTAATTTTATGATAATTATTTACACAGATGGGGCATCAAAAGGCAACCCAGGACGAGGTGGTTATGGCGTAGTGATGTTATCTCCGAGCTATAATTTGCGGAAAGAATTGGCAGCAGGCTATAGACTTACAACCAATAATCGTATGGAATTATTGGCAGTAATTGTAGGTTTAGAAACACTAAAAATACCAAATAGTGAAGTAATTATCTATTCAGACTCTGCGTATGTGGTAAATTCGGTAGAAAAAGGTTGGCTTTGGGCTTGGGTAAAAAAAGGATTTGCAGGCAAAAAAAACGAAGACCTTTGGCGGCGTTTTATTCCTGCTTACAAACAACATAAAGTAAAATTACAATGGATAAAAGGACATTCCAATATTCCCGAAAATGAAAGATGTGATAAACTATCAGTAGATGCTGCAAATGGCACTAATTTATTGATAGACGAAGGATATGAAAATGGATTAGGAGAATAAGAACTATTTTTGTTTGATTTGCAAATTACTTAAAATAGTAGAGCATACTACGGCTTATCTGCGTATAAACTTTGCGGACATTTGACCTCAAATTTCCAACCTGTACCATTTCCTTTTGGCAAACCTGAGCAATTTCCATAAATTACAATTTCTATTTGTGAGCTATTGCCCCTAAATTTTATTTCTTCGCCATGCCAAATTTCATTATTTTTGCTACCACCAGTATTTACACAACCAAAATTAACTAATAAATTGCCATCTTGGTAAATCTCAATGCCATCAGGAATTTCATAGGTAGTATATTCCATTACAAACATACCACTCGAAATACCCAAATCTACGATATATCTACCACCTTCCAAATCTCCTTCTATCACTTGCCCACAAACAATGTTTTGTATAGGTGCATAGCAAAGGTGGTTATTGCTTGTTTTTGATTGCAAAAAATAAGGAAAATGCAATAAAATAAGCAAAAATAAAAAAAAATGTTTTTGATTAGCCATAATTATTGTCATAAGATTTTATTTTTTATCTATTTTATTAAAAGCTATGCAAGCAGACAAAAATAGCTGTAGTTTTTGCAAGTTAATCTATTTTGTATATCTTTGAAAATCCTTAAAAGATTTTAAATCCTTGTTACAAATGTACTATAAACCTTATCAAATAGTAGCTGGAAACAATGATTTTAATCTAATTTTGGTAGTGGTAAAAAATGTATGATAACTTAAACACTTGAAAATCAATACTTTATGGCATACAGCTAACGCAGATTGTATAAATAATTATCAATAAATTACATAAATCCGTGAATATCAGTGTGTTCCGTGTCATCAGTGTTCTATGAAGTTATTGATAATCAACAACTTAGATAATCATACATTTTTTACTATTACTCTAATTTGCATAGTAACCGTATATTCTTAACTTTTAAATACTACAATATGTACAACGAACCAATGTTGAAAGAAAATGCCTTAGCAGGAAAAACTATTTTAGTAACAGGCGGTGGCACAGGTTTAGGCAAATCTATGGGCAAATATTTTTTGCAATTAGGTGCAAACTTGGTAATTGCAAGTCGCAAATTAGATGTTTTGCAAAAAGCAGCAGACGAATTAATGGCAGAAACAGGCGGGAAAGTGCTTGCGATTGAGTGTGATGTGCGTAATCACGAAGATGTAGATAAAGTTATCAAAGAAACTGTTGCACATTTTGGAGCTTTACATGGTTTGCTCAACAACGCAGCAGGAAATTTTATCAGTCCCACAGAAAGACTAAGCCCAAAAGCATTTGATACCATTATTGATATAGTTTTGCGAGGAACTTATAATTTTACTTTGGCAGCAGGAAAACATTGGATTGCCGAAAAACAAAAAGGTACAATGTTAAACATTGTTACTACTTATGCATGGACAGGCTCGGCGTATGTAGTGCCTTCGGCGTGTGCAAAGGCTGGGGTTTTGGCACTAACAAGGTCATTGGCAGTAGAATGGGCAAAATATGGTATTCGTACCAATGCTATTGCACCAGGTCCATTTCCTACCAAGGGAGCTTGGGACAGATTATTCCCTGAGGCTTTACGCGAAAAATTAGATATTTCTAAAAAAGTGCCTTTAAAAAGGGTAGGAGAACATCAAGAATTGGCAAACTTAGCAGGTTATTTAATGTCTGATTATAGTAGCTATGTCAATGGCGAAGTTATCACGATTGACGGTGGCGAATGGCTACAAGGTGCAGGCGAAATGAATTATTTAGACCAAGTAGTAACTCCCGAAATGTGGGATATGTTGGAGACTATGATTCGTACTTCTAATAAAAAAGCATAGTTTTGTAGAAATACTATCAACAAAAGTACATTCACCGTTCTGGTCATTCGCCTGAAGGTGAATGTACTTTTGCTGCACTAATTTTTATGCTTTAAATGCTTTTCGTGGTTTTAAGCCAAACAATTCGAACATTTTTTTGTCCATATCTACATCTGGATTTGCAGTCGTTAGCAATTTGTCGCCTGCAAAAATAGAATTTGCACCTGCCATAAAACACAATGCTTGTTCTTCTAATGTCATTCGCACTCTACCTGCCGAAAGACGTACCATAGCTTGTGGCATCAAAATTCTTGCCGTTGCAATCATTCGCACCATTTCAAAAACAGATACTTTTTCTTGACTCTCTAATGGTGTACCTTCTACAGGCACTAAAGCATTTACAGGAACAGATTCTGGGTGTTCGGGTAGGGTAGAAAGTGTGTGCAACATACCTATACGGTCTTGCTCGGATTCTCCTAAGCCAATAATACCACCAGAACAAACAGAAATTTTTGCTTTTCTGACACTTTCCAACGTATCCAAACGGTTTTGGTAATTGCGTGTAGTAATTACTTTATCATAAAAATCTTCACTTGTATCTAAGTTATGATTATAGGCATATAAACCTGCTGCTTTTAATTTTTCGGCTTGTTCGGGGGTAAGCATACCTAAAGTACAACAAACCTCCATATCCATATTATTTACGCCTTGCACCATTTCCAAGACCTTATCAAAATCTTTGTTATCTCGTACTTCACGCCACGCAGCACCCATACAAAAACGGGTACTTCCTGCGGCTTTTGCTTCGGCTGCTTTTTGCAAAACCTCGTTTACAGGTAGTAGTTTTTGCACTTTTACGTCTGTGTGGTATCTTGCTGCTTGTGGGCAGTAAGAACAATCTTCGGGACAACCTCCTGTTTTGACAGACAATAAGGTGCAAACTTGCACTTCTTGTGCATCTTGAAATGCACGATGCACAGTAGCAGCCCTATAAATAAGGTCAAAAATAGGAGAATAATAAATCTCTGCTATTTCCTCTCGTGTCCAATCGTTGCGAAGTTCGATATTTTTTGTATTGTTAGTATTGTGTGTCTGCAAATGTTGTGTTGCTATCATATTTGTATGCGTAAAATTTTGTAAATGTATAGATTTTACAGATATTTTCATAAAGATATAAGAAACAAATAGGTTTTGTGCGTCAAAACTTATAAATAATTATAAAATTGTTTATAAGTTTTAAAAATCTAATTTTGTCATTCTAAGCAAAGTCAAGCATCTGGTGTTTTACATCATAAAGCAATGATTCAGATTCTTCGCTTTGCTCAGAATGACAAAATTAAAATATTAGTATCTAACTACACAATTTAGGTTAAGCAATTTAGGTTTTCCGAATCAAAATTTTAAAGTAAGCTTTATGTAATAAAATTCGTCTTACTGCTACAATATTGAACACAGATAAAACAGAACACGCAGATTTACACAGTTTTTCTACTTATATTACCTTCATTAACTTATAGTTTTCTATGTATCTATGTTACTATGTGGTTAAAATAATTTTGATGCGGAAAACCTATAAACAATTTAGTGCATATTGGCAAATAGACGCAAGATTTCCTCGATGTCTATATCCTCTGGGTCAGATTCATACTCTTTGATAAATGCTTTTATTTTTTTTATGTCTGCAAAATCTCTGAGTTGTATTTTAGTTTCTTCACACATTTCTATTAATTCTCTTTTATGAGCCTTAAAATTTATGTCTATTTTTTTGGGTTCTTGCAAAAATTCGCCAATATCTTCGATATCTCTTGGCAACATTGGAGGATTTTTTAGCATTTCCAATTCGTCTTTCAAGTCTTTTATTTGGTCATCTAATATTTTGATAAAATGCTTAAGTTTTTCTTCGGGCAAGTCGTCAAAAGATTTTGCATCTCGTTGTTCATATTCTAATTGTAGTTTTAGCAACGCAAAAAAATCTTTGCTTTCATAAGCAGCCGTAATTTGTTTCATAATTTCGGTGTTTATGGCTTTTTTTTCGATGTCTAATTCTTTATCAGGGTGAAATTCTTTTACCAACTGCGTATAGAGTTCTTTTAGAGTTTTTGCCATTGCTACCGACTGTTGTTCTTTCAGCTTTTCGTGTGCAAGCTCTTGAGGTGATTTTCTGCGTTTTTTGGCATTTTTTTCTTTTTCTTCTTCAGCATTTGCAATTTTTTCTTTGACTTCCTCTATATCTTCGGCAAATTTCTCGGTAATTTCTTGCATTGCTGCGTCTATGTCTGTAAAATCTATATCGTCAAAATTGATGTCCATACCCATATTTTTGAACATTTGTTCTGCCATCTTTTTGCCTTCTTTAGCACCAGCAGCTATAATTTCCTCATAGCTATCTTCAGAATATTTGTTAAAAATAGGAATAAGATTTTCGTGTTTGAAACGGTCTATTAAGACCATCGTATGATTTGTGATAAAACTCTTGATTTTTTCTTTTTCGTTTTTATTAATATTTTTATGGTGATAGGCTTGGTCAAGCAATATAATTATGGCTGCTTGATTTTTGGCAATTTCTACACGGATAGGACTAAGCTCCTCGTGAATACGTTGTTTGATAATGGGAATAGCTGCTTCAACAAGATTTATTTCTTCTTTCAAAGATTTTACTTTGTTGCTTTTGGTATTAAATAATTTTTGGATTTTTGTAAGTTCCTTTGGTTTTTTACTTACAGAAGGTATTAAGGCACTTTGCTTGCTTTTTGTCATAAAAAATATATTTTATGCAAAATTAGAAATAAATTACATAATTTGATAGCATAGCACAAGTAATTTATATTTTTTCAATTCTTTTGAAAAAATATAAACATATCTAAAAAAAATGCTATTTTGCCAGCAAATACTAGGAGGTAACGGATTCTTTGCCGTTGGCTGTGTCGCCACAGCCAACTTCACCAGCACGTCAAACTTGCCCAAAGAAACGACTTTTTTTAGTTTTAGCACACAAAAATACGCAATAAACTAACAAAAGTAGGTTTTGAATTTACCTTTGACGTGCTGGTGGAGTGGTTTGTGTGACACCTAGGGTATGTACACATCTTTTGTTATTTTTCTAAGTAATTTGAGTAAAACTACATCTAATATTTTATAAATTTATTATCTATTTTAATTAGCTTTT
>JBIKRY010000083.1:0-15846 GCA_044348925.1 Bernardetiaceae bacterium | reverse complement strand
TGGATAATTAAAAGTTTTTCTATAATTTGCCAACTCTTGACAGAAAGGTCTGAACTATATTTTTTGATTCGCATTCACAAATATAGCTACTTTTTGTCAAGAAATTTTTAACTCAAACAGCTTCTTAGAAATTTGTCCTTGCTATTATTGTTTGGTTTGCACTATTTCTTTTTCTCTAATCGTATCCAACATATTTTGCACAGCACTGAAAGAAACGACATTCGTTTTGAAAAATTCTACTGCTTGTTGTTGTTCTTGTTCGGTTGCTTTAAAATGGCGTAAAATATTGAGCAAGTGCATTTTCATGTGTCCTTTTTGAATTCCTGTGGTAGTCAGAGATTTTACTGCACCAAAATTTTGTGCCAAACCTACCACTGCACAAATTTGCATCAATTCTTCGGCATTAGGGTTGCCCAAAATTTCCAAACTTCTTTTTGCTAATGGGTGCAAAGAAGTTAATCCGCCTACAACACCTACCGATATTGGTAAATCTATCCAAAATTTAAAAATATTGTTTTCTATACTTGCGTGTGAAAGGCTTTGGTAGTTGCCTGTGCGAGAGGCGTAGGTATGTCCGCAGGCTTCTACAGCTCTGAAATCGTTTCCTGTTGCTAAAACTACTGCATCAACCCCATTAAAAATACCTTTGTTGTGTGTAGTTGCACGAAAAGTGTCTTTTTCGGCAATATCTACAGCTTTTTTAAATTTTGCAGCAAAAACTTGTGGTGCTAAACCTTCTACTTCTCCTAATTTATCTATTTGGCAACTTACCGAAGCTCTTACCAAACATTCAGGCGTATAATTGGACAAGATAGACATAATAATTGTAGGATTTTTTTCGGCTTCTGTAAAAATGTCTTGTACTGCTGCCCATTCTACAAAAGTTTTTGCAAAACTTTCTAAGCAAGAATTGATAAAATTAGCTCCCATCGAGTCGCAAGTATCAAAAGTTGCTTTGAATTGGTAATAATTAGGCTCAATATCTGTCATATTTACTAATTCAATACCAATAATTCCGCCACCTCTTGCACGCATATTTTTGGTAATACTTGCTGTAGCTGCCAAAAATTTATCTTCCAAATCATCAAACAATAAATATAATTTATTGTAATCTCCTTCCCAAATAAAGTGAACTTGCCCTATTTTTTTAGTTCCTAAAATTTCTGCTTTAAATCCACCTTTATCTGCCCAAAATTTTGCACTTTTGGACGCAGCAGCTACTACGCTACTTTCTTCTATGACCATTGGCACTGCATAATTTTTGCCGTTGATAAGTACATTCGGGGCAATTCCAAAAGGTAAATAATAATTGGTGAGGGTGTTTTCGCTAAATTCGTCAAAATGTTTTTGCACCGCAGCATCACTATGCCAAAAACTTTGCATTTCGGCTATTAGTTTGTCATCACCAAGTTGTTTGGCAAGCCAAGAGATTTTATCTATTTTAGAGAGTTTAGAAAATCCAGAAATAGTTTCCATATACAAAAAATAAGAAGTTATAAAACACAAAGTTAATTAATTTTTAAAATGCTAAGACATTTTTAGTATTAATTAACTTATATTACTTTTTGTATTTGTTTTTGTTTTTAAAATACAGTTTTAATTTCTGCATACCTAAATTTTCAAGCCAAGCACTGTAATATCATCTCTTTGTACTTCGCTGCCTTGATGTTGTTGCAAGAATTTATGCAGTATTTCTTGATGTTCTGCAAAAGGAATAGTTTGTAGGTCTTGCAAAATATTTGTTAAAATAGCAGTGCCAATACTTTGTCTATTTTCGTTATTTTGGTCTGCATAACCATCAGATAGGCAATAAATAATATCATTTTTTTGCAATGTTATTTTTTGATTTACAAAAGTTTTTTCTTTTTTAAAAATTCCTCCAATAAAACTTCGTTCTCCTTGTAGTCGTTTAATTTGTTGATTTTGGCTATAAAAAATGCTTGTTTTTGCCCCCGCAAATGTCAATAAAACCTCTTTTGTTTGCATATTTTTTTCCAACAGACACACCGAAATATCCATTCCATCTGTATTTTTCCCCTCTTTTTGTTTTAATACTTTGCCAATAGCTTGGTCTAAAGCTCGCAAAATTTTTGCAGGTTCTGTAATTTTGCCATAATTGATAATTTCGTGTAATAAAGTATGTCCAATCATACTCATAAATGCTCCCGAAACGCCATGCCCCGTACAATCTGCCAATACAAAAATAGCTTTTTGCGTACTAAGATACTGTTTTGTGTTGCTTATTTGGGGTTTCGTTTCTTCTATATCAAAAATAATTTTCTGACTAATTGCCTCCAAAATATCCAAATCTTTCAAACTTACTGTATTTTCTACATATTCATTTTTTTCTGTTCCCAAATCTACAAACCAATAAAAATCTCCACTCACAATATCTTTTGGGAGATAAATAGAAAAATAAGTAGAAAAAAACTGTAAAAGTTCTTTGCTATCTGGCAAAATTACCTCTTGAATTTGTTGAGCATATCGAATACTTGCGTCTAATCTTTCAGAAGTAGATTGTAGTTGCAAAATAGTAATTTCTAATTGTTTTTTTTGTGTATCTATAGTTTCTTTTTGTTTTTCTAAAGCATCATTAATAGAAATTAACTCCTCTTGTTGTTGGTGTAATTCTTCGTTTGCCTCTACCAATCGTGCTGTTCTTTCGGTTACTTTTTGTTCTAATACTTGGTTTTGTTCTTGAACAAGTCTTGCATTTTCTACGGTTGTTTGGTATGCTCTGGCTTCGGCTTCGCGTTTTTCTTGCTTAAATTGGTTCATTTTTGCACCTAAAGCAAACGAAAGCATCAACATTTCCCATGCCGAACCATATTGCACCGCATAATTGGTAAAAGCATTATAGGGAATAAAGCCCAATTCTTTGGCAGCAGCTACAAATACACTAAGCAAAAATAAGGAACTTGCTAACAGAAAAAACCGAGCAGGCTGATATTTTTGTATTACTAACCAAATTGCAATACCAATAGCTAAAAGGCTTTGTGTAGTAATAAATAGGCGTAAAAATTTGCTTAATCCAGCTAATGAAATGAGTTGTAATGGCGAAATAACTGTAATTAAAATATATACGCCTATAAAAAAGTATTGTGAGTAACGTAATTTGGGGTAATTTTTTAGATTTAGCATTTCTATACAAAATAAGGCATAAAAAGCTGGTGCTATTACAAAAATTAAGATACTATGTTCATTAATAGAAGGAATATTTCCTGTAAGATATTCGTGTGTAAAACCCTGTTGCAAAGCATTTTGTACCAAAACCATACACGCATAGCAGACATACCAAAGAAATGTTTTTTCACGAATAGAAAAATAAAGGAATAAATTATACAATATAATAAGCAAAGCAAAGCCAAAATATAATCCTTGTGCCATTCTACGCATTGCTACATCTTCAAAGGCTTGGGAATAGGTACTAAAAGTTAGTGGAAATTGAATAGATTTGTTACTTTTTATTCGAAAATAGTAAGTTTGTTTGCTATTTGTAGGAATGGTTAAGTCAAAAACAGTATAATTGGTTTTAAAATCTCGTTGTTGGAATGGCACTAAAAGCCCTATATGTTTTGTTATGCTAACTGTATTGCTATCACTTACAGCAAAAAAACTTATACTATCTGTGTAAGCACGTACATTTTCGAGTAGCCATTTGCTTTCGATGCTTTGATTTTCTACAGTTACCCGAAACCATATTGCAGAATTTGTATTGGCAAACACAGGCACAGGTTTTGTGTTGCGAATAAACTTTGTTTGGTTTTCTGCTAATAGAATATCTTTTATAGACAATTTTGCAGTCTTATCTTCAAGATAAAAACATACAGGATTTGCATCAAACGTCTTTTGTTGGTCTGTCAAAATTACAGATTGTGCTTGTGCCTTTGAAGCCAAAAAAAATACAATTACCAATAATTTATATAGCTTGCTCATACCAAAATCTTTTAGACACTAAAACCTAAAACCAAAATATCATCTAATTGTTGTTCTTTTTGTTGCCACGTTGTCAAACTATTTTCTAACTTTTCTTTTTGTTCTTCGAAAGGTAAGCAATAAATTTCATCTAATAGTGCATATAGCCGTTTTTTTGTAAATTTTTTGTTAAACTCTCCGCCAAATTGGTCTTGAAAACCATCAGAAAAAATATAGCAAACTATTTTTCTGTCATCTAAGACAATAGTTTGGGTATCAAAATTTCGGTCTTCGTTATTTTTTCCCCACGAGCCTCCTACAGGGGTTTTGTTTGCTTTTATCTCTTCAAATGTATGCGTAGCATCTGGATTTTGACGAATTACAATCAATGGATTTTGGGCACCTGCATACAAAATAGTTTTGGTAGGTAATTCTATGGTACAGATAGCTATATCCATTCCATCTCTATTGTCGCTATCTCCTTGTTTGAGTGCATTTCGAATACTTTTGTGTAGCCATTGCAAAATTTCACTTGGATTGGTATAGCCTTGCAAATTAACAATTTGACTCAAATACGCATTGCCTGCCATTGCCATAAATGCCCCTGGAACCCCATGCCCTGTGCAATCTGCTGCTGCAAGTACCAATTTTTCTATCTCTTGATTTGTTTCATTGACAATGGTACTAAACCAATAAAAATCTCCGCTTACAATATCTCTTGGTTTAAAAAACACAAAAGATTCGGGCAGATATTGGTGTATATAACTTTCTACAGGCAACATAGCATCTTGTATCCGTTTTGCATACTGAATACTTGCCGTAATATTTACGTTTTTATGCTGAATTTCACTAAAAGCTAAGTGTAACTGCTTGGTATTGGTGGCAATTACTTCTTGTTGGCTCAATATCTCTTCGGTTTGTTGTTCTAATTTTGCATTTGTTAGGACTAATTGTGTGTTTTTTTGTGTAATTTCTGAAGTTCTTTGTGCTACTAATTTTTCAAGTTCTTCATTGCGTTGTTTTACTTTAGATATCTGCCAACGATAAATTCCTACCACAAGCAAAGTAATCAACAAAATTACCAAAGCCCAAAACCATCGAGTCTGCCAAAAATGTGGCAAAACCACAATGGTTAATTTTGCACCATTTTCATTCCAAACCCCATCATTATTACTTGCAATTACTTTAAAAGTATAAGTTCCTGGAGGAATATTGGTATAGACTGCTTTTCGTTCTCCATGTGCATCTATCCATTGCTTATCAAATTTTTCTAATTTATATTTAAAATGTATTTTTGGTGGGGCAATATAACTTAGTGCCGTATAATCAATAGAAAACCGTTGTTTTCCTGCGGGAATTTCTAAAACAGAATCGGGCAAAAAAAGTTCATAATCTACAAAAACATCTTCGGTATAAACAGGTGGCTTCATAGAATTTGTCATAATTTCTTTGGGACTAATAGAAACTACGCCTCCTAAAGTAGGGAAGAAAAATGTACCATCTGCGGTTTTTAAAATAGTAGTAGCAGAAGTACATTCCGAATTATTCATACCATCATATTTATCATATAATACGAAGTTAAGTTCAATTTTTGGATTTTTGGCATATTCATTTAAGTGTGCTTTTGCTATTTTGATAATACCTTTGGCAGATGTAAACCACAAATTACCAAAATTATCTTCTTTAATATCAAAAATATTTTCATCGGGAAGTCCCTGTTTTACTGCATATTTATGCACCTGATTGGTTTTTGTATCTAATCTTGTAATGCCTGTGCTGGAAGAAAGCCATAAAATTTGGTCTTTATCTTCATAAATATTAAATACCAAATTGATTGGCAATCCATCTTTAGTGGTGTATTGTTTGATAATTTTCCCATCTTTAGACAAAATAATTAATCCACTTTCATTCGTACCAACCAATAAATTTCCATTTTGCGTTTCTTGCATACACATAATAAAATCTGAAGGGAAACCTGTTTTTTTGGTATATGCTTTTACTATTCCATTTTTTAGGGACATTAATCCGCCGCCTCTTGTGCCTATCCAAATTGTACCTTCGCTATCTTCAAAAGAAAAACGTACTTGCACCGTAGTCAAACTATCTTGTCGAGTATAAAGTTTTTCTTTGCCATTGGGTTCTATTTTCAATAAACCACTATAGCTGCTTACCCACAAATTTCCTTTCGAATCTTTCAATAAATGCTTGAGTCTTTTGTCATTAGGTAATTCTGTTTTGATAGGAAAAATGCCTACTTTTCCGTTATCTATTGTGTTGATGATTCCCAAATCTGTACCTACTAAATAGACATTTTTTTGCCATTCGCAAACATGATTTGCAACTGAAGACACTAAGCCATCTTTGGTGGTATATTTAATAAATTTGCCATTTTTAAACCTTACCAAACCTGACCGATAGGTAGTAAGCCAAAGACTTTGCTCGTGGTCAAGCATCATATTTCGCATATCTGGGTGTGGCAATAGGCTATTTTTATCATCTACAAATTCTATGTTTTTGGTCAAACCGTTGATTCTAAAAAGCCCTTTTTGTGTGGATATCCAAATACTTTTGCTTGCGTCTTCGGTAATACTTCGAACAGGATAATATTGCGTTTCGGGTATTTTTATAAAGTTTTTGCCATCAAAATAAGATACGCCTACGCCTGTTCCTACCCAAATTTTTCCATCACTACTTTCATAAATGGCATTAATATAATTGGTATAAAATACTTCATTGCTATTGTCATAAAATGTTATTTTTTCTCCATTTTTGATAAACAACCCTTTTTCTGTACCAATCCAAACTTCGCCATTATTCCTAAATTTTATGGTATTAATTGTAGTATTTTCTAAATCTTTGTGTATAGATAAATTAGTTAAAGTATTTTTTTTGCGGTCATATAACCATACCCCTTTGCTCTGTGTGCCAAGCCACAAATTTTGATTTTGGTCTTCTGCAATTACTTGTACAGGAGCATTAATTTGTTTTTGACTAATTAATACGCTAAATTGTCCCTTAAAAAAACGAATAACGCCATCATTATCTGAGGTTATTAATAATTCTTTTTGTTTGGTTTCATATAGAAAATCTACAGGATTTGCAGTAAAAACTTTCGTGTTTTCTTTGTTAAAATTCATAAAACTCACACCATCAAAACGCAATAAACCTGCATAAGACGAAATCCAAATATAACCATCTGTAGTTTGCAAGATATTTACTAAAGTATTGGCAGGCAGCCCTTCGTCTGTAGTCCAATGGTCTAAAATATATTTATTAATTGGCTTATCTGGTGCAAGAAAATTAGATTGCCCACAAAGAAGATGCACCAATAAAAAAAATACTAAAAATATAAAATTGAATTTCCGCATTTCAATTTGTTGTTAGCTTATGTAATAAAAAATATATTCCAATTTCAATGTAATGTTTACGAAAATTATGCCTAAAAAACAAATAAATAGGAAAAATTTACCGTAAATAATCAATTATCACCATATACAAGAGCAAACTAAATTATAGTTTTTCTATTTGCACAATATATTGTTTTAAAAATTCTGTTTGGTCTATGGTTTCTATTTGTTCTATTTGGTGCAGTAATATGGCATATTGCTCATATACTTCGGCATCTACTTGTATATCATCTTGTAATTGATGACTAAGTATATTTTTTTCTTGCAAACTATATAATTTGTCTGCAACATTTTTTAGTTGATTTTTTTGTGCTTGTTTTTCTAGTATTTTTTTCATTTTTTGTTGTACTTGTCTGTAGGCTTGCATACGATTTTCGACCAAAATAATATTTTTTTGGGAAGTTTCTATCAAATTTTTAGCCATTAGTATATCTGTTTCCTCAGTAGTTTCCAAATAACTATTTTCTAAAAAATAATAATACGTTTTGTTGTCTAATGTATAAGAATAAATGGCTTGTAAATTTCGGATTTGTTCTTTGACAAACTCTTTTTCTTCAGCTTGCACGTGCATACAATGCGTTTCATACACAGATTGGTAGGCAAGTCGCATAGTTTCCTGCAATTCGAGGCTCAATTGTTTGTCTTGTTTCAATAAAGTTTCACATTTTTGGGCAACAGTTTGCAACTTTTCGGCTTGGGTGCTTACGACTTCTTTATATTTCTGTTGAAAAAATAATAGAAATTCACTAAAATCTTCCGCTACATAATCATAACTATTAAATTCTATAGTTTTGGTATTTTTTAAGATAAGTTTTATTTTTTTGATAATAATTGTATGATTTTCAAAAACAAAATCTTTTAAATCTCCTAAATGATGGCTATTATCTCCAAAAATTTCTACTTTTTTTACATCTTCCAAAGCAATAATTTCCTGACGTTTGAAACTACCTCGCAAAATTTCTATACTGTTTTGTAAAAAACTACTTTGTTTTTTTTGGTAAAACAACATATCTATACCAGAAGCCGAACTAAGTAAAATAGTAGCACCATAAAAAAAGTTTTTGATACTATCTGTGTCAAAAAAATAACCCAACAAGCCCAAAACTGAAGCTATAATTCCAAAACCCAAATAAATATGATTACTTGCTGTGAGTATATATTCTGTGCCAATTAGTTCTTTGTCTTTCATAATTTCTGCTTGTTGCAATAAAGAGTAATTATAGCTAATTTAAAACAATTTACAAGAATTTATCTATGTTTTTTTATAAAATGTAGCAACAAACGTAAAATTTAGGTGCTAAAAAAGATTGCAAAATATTATCTTTCCATCTTTTTACAACTATCTTTGCGTATAATATTGCTTTATACATTCCAACAAAATATGAAAAAATATTTGCAAAAACTTGTGCAAACACAAGATATTTTACTCAAAAAATTGATAAAATCTGATAACCAAAATTTTTGGGACTCACGCACACAAGCCGACAAATGGTCTGCTCACGAGCATTTTGCCCATTTGGTTTGCTATCAACATATTTTTTATAACCGAATTATTTTGATTTTAGAAACCGAAAATCCTGTTTTTGAAAAATACGAGGGCAATACAGATTCCGATTTTCTACTTTTCAAAACATTCAGCACCGAAGAACTTTGGCAAGATTTTAAGCAATGTAGAAAAGAATTGATACATATTTTAGAAAAAATAACAAAAAAACAAAGCAAAAGAACTGCTACCCATGCAAGATATGGCACCTTGCATATAGAAGAATGGCTAACTTTTTTTATACTCCACGAATCCGACCATATTTTTACTATTTTCCAACTCCAAAAACAAAGCAAATTTGCCAGCAACAAGCCTGTAGAAACCAATAACGACCAGCAACAAACTACAGATTTAGACCAAAAACAAGAATGGATAGAAGTTTATGACTCCAGACAACAAGCAACAGGGCAAATAGTGTCGAGAAACGAAATACACAGTAAAGGGTTATGGCACAAAACAATGCACTGTTGGATAATTTTTAAAGACCGAAAAGGAGTAGATTATGTGGTATTTCAACGCCGTTCTGCGTGGAAAGATTCCGACCCAAACAAATTTGATACCACCGCAGCAGGACATTATACGGCAGATGTACCAATTGCAGCACAAAGATTTAGAGAAATTAACGAGGAATTGGGTTTAAAAGTCCCAGAAAATGAATTAATCTATGCAGGAACAAGAATCAATGTAGAGGATTTTCAAAAACAATTTTTCAACCACGAGTTTCAAGATGTATATTTTTGGGTAAATGCTACACCTTTAAAAAATTATGTGTTGCAAACCGAAGAAGTAAGTGGATTAATTGCTTTAGAGATTCATAAAGGTTTGGAATTATTTACTGGTGCTATCAACAAAACAACCGCAAAAGGTATAGAAGTGGTATATGCAGAAGATGGAACAACAAGCTACAAAAACAAAACTTTTAGTATCCAAAAAGATGATTTTGGGCAAACTTTAGATAATTATTTTGCCAAAACATTGGTCTTGGCACAAAGAATTTTGGCGGGAGAAAAATATATTTTGATTTAAAAACCGTTGTATTGCACACAAAAAACAAAGAAAAGTTTTATGCACAAACTCATTTTTATTTACCTGCTTATCTTTTTTCGTCACCCTTTGCATTTAGGAGTAACCGAAATAGCTGTGCAAAAAAATACTTCTGCTCTCGAAATTAGTCATAAACTTTTTTATGATGACGTAGAAAATGCCCTCGAAAAGCAATATAAAGTAAAATTATTCCTAAATACTCCAAAAGAAAGCCCAAAAGTTGCAGAATATTTACAAAAATATATAGCAAATCGTTTTTTGATACGTTGTAATGGGGTTTTACAAGACTTGCAATATGTTGGCTATGAATATGAAGAAGAGGCTATTTGGATTTACTACGAGATGCCAAAACCAACAAAAAATGGTAATTTACAAATTACCAATCGGCTATTAATGGAATTACATAACGACCAAAATAATTTTTTACACCTCCAACAACAAGAAAAAAGGCAATCACTGCGTTTTACATTTGATGCCCAAACTCAAGAAATTATTTTTTAACTTACATTAGAGATTATTAAAATCTGTAGCATAGACTTCAGTCTGTAGCATAGACTTCGGTCTGTAGCATAGACTTCAGTCTGTGCTTTTAACCTGCTGAAAATACATAGAGCTAACAGTTCTCAAAGAACTGTTAGCTCTTAAATCTCAAAGCCACTTTTGTTGTGTATAGCATCAAAACCTAAAACTTAGCAATTATTTATTTTTGTACCATTTTTTTCAAAACTTCTTCGTGAATGGTAACAGGATATTTTTTTCGCAAATCATCAAGCCAAGTAGTTTCCAAATAATTTTGATAATCTGTTACTACATTTCCTTTTGTTTCGTTTAGTTTTTTATTGGTTTCGGGAATAATTGCAGAAATAAGCACATACGCAAACTGTCCGTTATGATTTACCACAAATTTGCCTGTTTGCCAAGTCGTTTTATCCAAAAATACATTTTCTCCTTTTTGAATAGTGCCTTCCAAAAGTTGTATTGCCAAAGGATTTGCTTTGCTTAATTTTGCTAATAATATTTTATTTGATTTTGAATAACATACATATTGTACGCCTGCTTTTTTAGTTGCTGCTTTAGTGATAGTTTTTTCTGCTATTTTATTGGCAGGCACGCCAAGTTCCAACAAATATTTTTTGATACTTTGCATACGTTTGTTTGCCAAATCTGTTTTTTCATTTTTCAAAACATATCCTTGCAACTCCACCAATGCAAGACTATCTGCTAATAAAAAATTAGCTATATTTTTGATATTATTTTTTTGCAAACTATCTATTTCTATTTTGTTAAAAGCAAACTCTGTTGTGCTAAATTTGGCAGCTTCATTTTCAAAATAATCTTTCTGTAATTCTTCTTGTAATTTATTTAGCATTTGCTCACTGTCGCATATATAAATAGTAGCAACTGCCCTATCTTTCCAACGATAATTTGCCCTGTTTGCCTCAAAATACCTATTCAAACCAGCAGTGTCTGTCAATGCCTTTGTCCAAACATTCTGTTCCATAATTTTAAACATCAAAGTTCCATCATGATATTCATTCATTAAGTAACGATATTCTGGTACTTTTTCGGATAAATGTTCATTTTGATAGTCGTAAATGGCTTTATTGGTATAATCTTGAAATTTTTGTTGTATATAATAACTTGCTTGCGTTTTTTCGGTAATTGCAGGCGAAGTTTCTACATAGTCCAAAAAGTCTTTCAAAGTAAAAATTTCTTTGTTAATACTAAACAAGACTTTGCCTAAATCAGCATCTTTTCTATCATATTTCCAAGTATTTTGCAAAATTGTGCTATCTGCCTTGCTAAGAATAAGTTTAGTGGCTTTTTTAGAAACAACAAATTTGTTTTCTTTTTTAAGTTTGTTGATTAAAAAGGCTTTATTAATTTCCAAACGAGAATCTTTTGAGATTTTGCGTTTCAAAATAGGCTCCATTTGCTCAAAAGTTTCCAAAGGTTTTTTATCCAATAATTTGATAAGATGCCAGCCGTACATTGTTTTTACAGGCATAGAAATTTCGTCTTTTTTCTGTAATGCAAAAGCAGCTTCATCAAAAGTAGGATACATATTCCCTGGTGAAAACCATTTTAACTCCCCACCTCGATTGCGTGTATCAATATCTTCAGAATATTGTTCGGCAATTTTGTTCCAATCTGCACCATTTTGCAACTGTTTGTATAGTTCTTGAATTTTGTTGGCTGCTGCCAAAGAGTCTTCTTTAGAAATTCCTTCAGTAGCACGTATTAATATGTGTGCTACTTTCACGGGTCCACTCGAAATGCGGCGGTTCGTAACTTTTAAAATATGATAACCAAACTTTGTTCGCAAAATTTGGGATACTTCATTGATATTTGTTTTGTAAGCTACATCTTCAAACTGATAAACCATTTGTAAAGCTGTAAAATAACCAATATCTCCTGCATTTTGTGCTGCACTTGGGTCTTCAGAATATTTCTTTGCTGCCACTCCAAAATCTTCCCCTGCAATAATTTTTTTGCGAATTTCCAGCATCTTATTATATGCTATTAACGTATCCGCAGGAGTTGCCAATGGCGAAGCCTTAATCAAAATATGAGAAGCCCGAACTTCCTCTTTTAATCGTTGATAAGATTCTTTCACTAATTTTGCACTTGCCTCATTGTCTGTTAGGTAAGGTTTTGCTAATTGTTGTTGGTAATGTGCCAATTCTGCCTTAAAATCGGCAGTAGTATCCATACCAAGTTCGTCTGCTGCCAATACCTTAAGTTTATAATTGACAAAAAGGTCAATATATTTTTTCAAACTTGTTTCGGAATAAGCAATAGAATCTTGTGCATTATTTTTTTCATATACATAACGAAATTCATCTATGGATACTGTTTGCTTGCCAACAGTAAGAATAGGAGTTTCATCGGTTTTTGTAGTATTTTTGTCTGCAACCTTACACGAAGAAAAATTAGTAAGTAGGCTTGCAACACAGAAAACAAGAATAGGATTTTTCATCAGAAATGTTTGATATTTTATAGAACGCAAAATTAGATAATTTTGTGTGCTATGCAATAGATTCATAAGAAAATTACAAATATACACTTTGGAAAATGTTTTTGGGATTAAAAAACTAATAGTTCTCTAAGAACTGTTTGTTTTTTGCTATTTTTTAGGAATTAAACTACCAAAAAAATCTGTAAGTTGCATAGTAGTACGGAACTACAGTTCCGTACATGATTTATTACCCCAATAAAACACTTTAGACCAAAATATACTAAAAATTAATTGGTTTTATCCAAAGATGTCATCTTTGAAAAAAAGATGACATCTTTATGTTCTGTTTTTATCTAAAATATACTTGTTTCTACGACTGTACGTAGCTGGAGCTACGTACTACGCAATTTACATTACATAAACAATTTGCCACAAAATATTTTTTAGCTAAAAAAAATATTTTTTATATGCTATTGAAAAGAAATCACTAATTTTGAATTTCATTTCATCAATTTTCGTAAAATGTTATGGCAGAATCTATTGTTATTGCCGATACCTTATCCAAAACACAAAAATATCAAAGTCTATTACCACAAATAAAGGCATTGATAGAAACAGAAACAGACCTTGTAGCAACTTTAGCCAATGTTGCAGCAGCCCTAAAATATGGTTTAGATTTTTTTTGGGTGGGTTTTTATGTAGTAAAAGGAAATGAATTGGTTTTAGCACCCTTTCAAGGCACTGTTGCCTGCACAAGAATTGGCTTTCAGCAAGGCGTATGTGGTGCTGCGTATAGCACCGCCAAAACCCAATTAGTGCCTGATGTAGATGCTTTTCCTAACCATATTGCGTGTAGCTCCGCTTCTCGTTCAGAAATTGTAGTGCCTATTTTCAAAAATGGCAACGTAGTAGCAGTCCTTGACGTAGATAGCACATTACTCAATGATTTTGACCAAACAGACCAAATCTATTTGGAAGAATTGGCAACGCACCTAAGTAAATGGTTTTAACAAATTTACCAAGACCATGAATATTTTATTTGACGATATTTGTTACTTGCAAATAAATAGCATAGAACCATAAGTTTTGTGCCACGACAACTACTAAAATAAAATAATTTTGCTAAAAAATTTGTAATACACAAAATATATCTAAATTTGCTGACCGTACCCAAAATATTATGCTATTGGATTTTGAAAAACCTATTGTAGAATTAGAGGCTAAACTCGTAGAAATGAAAAAATTAGCTGCCGAAAATGGAATGAATGTAGAAGAAGCAGCACAAATTTTGACACAGAAAATTTTAGCACTCAAAAAAGAAACCTACACCAATTTGACTCGTTGGCAACGTGTACAATTATCGAGACACGCCGACAGACCTTATACCTTAGATTATATCGACAAAATTACTTCAGACTTTATAGAACTACATGGCGATAGAAATGTAGGAGATGATAAAGCAATGGTTGGAGGTTTTGCAACTATAGAAGGAAAAACTTTTATGGTAATTGGACAACAAAAAGGACGTAATACCAAACAACGACAATATCGAAACTTTGGAATGCCTAACCCTGAAGGATACCGAAAAGCATTACGTCTAATGAAAATGGCTGAAAAATTTGGAAAGCCTATTATCACATTTATAGACACACCAGGTGCATACCCAGGGTTAGAAGCAGAAGAACGTGGACAAGGCGAAGCTATAGCACGAAACCTCAAAGAAATGTTTATGCTAAAAGTGCCTGTAATATGTATCATTATTGGAGAAGGAGCTTCAGGTGGTGCATTAGGAATTGCCATTGGAGATAGGGTTTTGATGTTAGAAAATACTTGGTATTCGGTTATTTCGCCAGAATCTTGCTCGTCTATTTTGTGGAGAAGTTGGGATTACAAAGAACAGGCAGCAGAAGCACTAAAATTAACTGCACCTGATATGATGAAATTTAGCCTCATTGATGGTATCATCAAAGAACCTCTTGGCGGTGCACATACAGATGCAGACGCAATGGCGAATGAACTCAAAAAAGTAATTATGCAAAATTATTACGAATTGGCGGCAATCTCTGTAGAAGAAAGAATCGAGCAAAGAATCGAAAAATTCTGCAAAATGGGTGTCGTAAATTATGAATAAATATAAACAAAATACTTGCTACCCACAATTACTAAAAAACCCCACAAGCTAACTTGTGGGGTTTTATTTATAGGTTGATTCTACGATTCTGTTTTAGTACATTTCGGAAAATATTTTTTTACGAAATTTATACATCAGCACCAAAACAGTTAAAATGTAAATAATAACAAGAATTAATACAAACATATTAGTAAAATTTAGGTAAAAAACTGAAATATCCGATTTTATTGGTCTTTCTGCACGCAAACAGTTTTGCTGTTTGTTTTCTGTGTTGTGAATAATCTATGAATTTTCATCAATTACTCTATCGGAATATATTGTTTACCTAATTAATACGACAAATAGCTAAAAAGTAACCTATTTTACCTACGCAAAATAAATTTAATGCCTCTTAACTATAAAAATAGAGGATATGTAGGCTTTACTAAGCCTATATATAACAAAAAAGCACAACTAAAATAGTTGTGCTTTGCTCCCTCTCTTGGGCTTGAACCAAGGACCCCATGATTAACAGTCATGTGCTCTAACCAGCTGAGCTAAGAAGGAATTTTACTTTTAATGAAGTAACAAATTTTGAGAATATTTTAAAACATTTCTAAATTTGCTACGCCTTAATTGTGATACAAAAGTAGTAGGCTTTTTTGAATTATGCAAATTTGCAGACAAAAAAATATTACTTTTTTGTATTTTTTTTGCTAAGTCATTGATTTTCAAGTAAATAATTTTACTAAAATAACGCAGCAATTCCCACTTTGGCAATTTTATTCCAATTTTACCATATGGACATTTGTCAACTTTTGGTAGAGTTGTGCAAAATTTTTCAAATCCTTTGAAAAAGAATATAGTT
>JBIKRY010000082.1:0-15868 GCA_044348925.1 Bernardetiaceae bacterium | reverse complement strand
ATTAGCTACTTTACAAAAAAATGCCCGTTTTGCAGCCGAACAAAATTTTGATAAATATACAATTTTGGAAAATTTTTATCAAGAAATTTTTGGCAATTTCTCACACAAAAGTATTTTGTAAAGTTTTGCTGTAATTTTTACTTCTCTTCCTTGCGAATTTCCTCTACTTGTTCAATACTCAAACCTGTTATATCGGCAATAAATTGGTTATCAGAACCTTTTGTTATTGCTTTTTTTGCAATCTTAATTTGATTACTTAATTCTGTTTCTTCCATAGCCTTTTCTACAGCTTTTTCTACAGCTTTTTCTACAGCTTTTTCCACAGCTTCTTTAATGAAAGTATTTTGGTCAAGCCAAAACTTTTGTTGGGCATCATAGTAGCCTTTCTCTTTTTCGTCCAAATACATTGTGTCTAATTTTTGACTTGCTTTGCGTATTTCTTTAATTTCAGCTAATTCTTTTGGCAAAGTCTTATTGTCGTATCTATGAGCATTGTTGAAAAACGTAATCCACCTCTCCAAAGTTGTATTGAGGTTTTGTAATTTACCTGTATACTTTTTAAGTTCAATAAAATACAAGTCTAAATAATCTAAATCTTTGTGCTGTTCGTTAGTTTCATTGTCTTTGAGTGTGTAAAATCTGTGGTATTTTTTATCGTCAAAAAAGTTAAAATCCATCAAACTGATAACAATGCACTTTTTTAATCCTGAATAGCCTAATTTACCTTGTTTTTCAAGTTCTGCTAATTTTTCAGTTTCAGTTATTTGTTCGTTTGCAGTAGAGAAATCATTGATATAGTCTAATTGAGAACCAAACATTTTTGCCCAATAATATAAGGTTCGTCTTCCATAAAAATCTGTTCCACGCATCTGCATTTCCACATCAAACAATTTTCCATCTTCGCCTTCTGCCTTGACATCTAAAATAGATAGTTTACCTTCGGCATAATCTGGTAGATTATAGGGGTTTTTTAGTGTAATTTTGGCTACTTGTTGTTCAAAAGGCAAAATAGCATTAATCAAAGAAAGTAAAATGTCTTTATTTTCTTCCGAACCAAAGAGTTTTTTGAAAACTAAATCTATTTTGGGATTGACTTTGCTCATCTTTTATAGGTTTTTGTTATGCTGTAAAGTTACAATTTTTATTAGATTTATCTTGGTTTAATTTTATCTTTTTTACATAGTTGCTAATCTAAAAATAAATAATAGAGATATAGCTCTGTTTATAAACTTTCAAATCGAAAACCTTTATTAGCAAAAAAATCTAAATATTTTGGCAACACATATTGTAAGGTATTTGCAGCTTTTACACTATCATGAAAAACAATAATAGCACCTTTTTCGGTGCAATAAATAGTTTTTTCTAAACAATCCACAGGGTTTAGCGTAGTATCAAAATCTCCACTCAAAACCGTCCACATGATAATTTCATAATTTTCTAATAAAGTGTCGGCTTGTGCAATAGAAATTTTGCCGTATGGAGGACGAAATATTTTTTTTTGCTTGTCTTCCCCTTGCTTGCATTGCTTATCTATTTCTGTTTGACAAATAGCAATATCCGATAAATAAAGCTCATCTTTTTGTTGCCAACCATTGAGATGGGTATGCGTATGGTTGCCTACACGATGCCCATCTGCCAAAATGCGAGCAAAAATAGTAGGGTATTTGGCTATATTTTCGCCTACACAAAAAAAGGTAGCCTTTGCTTGATACATAGCTAATTGATTTAATACAAAATCTGTAACTTCAGGAATTGGACCATCATCAAAAGTCAAATAAATAATCTTATCTTCAGTAGGTTTTTTCCAAACAAAACGAGGAAATAAACTTGGAATAATATTGCCAGAACGGTGTGTATAAAACATTATCGTAATATTTGTAAATAAGATAACAATAATTGCTAAAAGTTTAATGGATTTATTTTTTAGCTATAATTTTGTGTAATTGTATAGCAAAAAGTACGTAAGCCATTTTTAGATAAAAATGTATTTTTATCTACTATAAAGGCAAAAATTATGCACAGAACAGTTATAATGCTAAAATTTATTTTTTTAATACTAATAAAGTGCTATTTTTTTGTAATAATAGCTTATTTATTACATCATAAAAAAAAACATATAGATAATAATAACATAAAAAATTCTTTTTTTAAAGCAAAATACTATATTTGCATTTGGCAATAGGAAAAATATTGCCTTTTTAACTCAAACACACAACATAACAACTATATATGCCAACTATTTCATCTACAAAGATATATTTTTTGTAGTTGGTATATATTAATTTTTAATTAAGTTAGGAATATTTACTTTACAATTTCTGTTTACAGCATATAATTTACATCCAGTATGGCAAAAATTAAATACTATTACGACACCGAAACGTGCCAGTATGAGCCAGTAAAAATAAGTAGAACGGATTACTTGACCAATATTGCAGGATTTCTAATTTTAGCAGCTTTAACGGGTTTTGGATTTACTACCATTTATCGAAATTATTTTCCCTCCGCAAAAGAGGCTGATTTAATCAAAGATAACCAAGAATTACTATTGAAATATGAGTTTTTGAACAAAGAACTTGCCAATACCAATACCATGTTAGCCGTTTTACAAGAACGTGATGATAATATTTATCGTACTATTTTTGAGGCAGAACCTATTGCGATGGAAATACGCAAAGGTGGTACAGGTGGTACAGAAAAATATCGTGAGTTATTAGACGAAAAGCTAAAAAGGGAAGACCTCATTTTAGCAACACTCAAAAAAGTAGATAATCTCAAAAAGCAAATGTATATTCAGACTAAATCTTATGATGAACTGATGTCATTAGCAAAACAAAAATCTACCATGTTGGCATCTATGCCTGCTATTATGCCATTAGCAAATAAAGATTTACAAACATTTGCATCAGGATTTGGCTACCGCATCCACCCAATCTACAAAGTTCCCAAAATGCACACAGGTTGCGACCTTACTGCAGCACAAGGCTCACCAGTATATTCGTCTGGCGATGGGGTTGTAATATCCTCAGAATGGTATGGCGGTTATGGCAATCAAGTAGAAATAGACCATGGATTTGGATACATTACCAAATATGCACACTTATCTGCCTTCAAATGCAAAAAAGGACAAAAAATCAAACGTGGACAACTTATAGGCTTAGTAGGAACTACAGGAACTTCAGTAGCACCACATTTACATTACGAAGTAATCAAAAATGGTGAAAAAGTTGACCCAGTACATTATTTCTTCAATGATTTAAGCCCAGAACAATACGAAAAAATGTTGGAAATTGCTACACAAAATACACAATCTTTGGGCGGATAAAAGTTATTATCTCTTGTAGCATAGACTTTAGTCTGTGCTACAAAAATAATTAGTTAATAATAATTTTAAAGCACAGACTAAAGTCTATGCTACAAATTTAAGTAACATTTATTTACTAAAAAGGTAGAAAATTATTAATTTTCTACCTTTTTACTTATACAAATATCTCTATGAAATATCTTATTATTGGTTTGGGCAATATTGGACAAGAATATGCCGAAACTCGTCATAATATTGGTTTTATGGTTGCTGATAAATTAGCAGACCAAGCACAAGCAAAATGGGAGAGTAGCAGACTTGCTTTTAGCACCGAAATAAAACACAAAGGGCGAAGTCTATACTTGATAAAACCAACAACCTATATGAATTTGAGTGGCAAAGCAATGAACTATTGGTTACAAATACTCAAAATTCCTGTAGAAAATTCTTTAGTAATTGTAGATGAATTGGCGTTGCCTTTTGGTACACTCCGTATGAAACCACAAGGCTCCAGTGCAGGACACAATGGTCTGAAAGATATTGAGGCTACTTTAGGAAATCAAAATTATCCTCGACTCCGTTTTGGCGTTGGAAATAATTATCCGAAAGGAAAACAAGCTGAGTATGTATTAAGTAATTTTGACAAAAATGAAAAAATAGAATTGCCTCTCTTTATCGATAAGGCAGCACAAATGGTTTTAGATTTTTCTGTTTTGGGCATCACACAAACGATGAATTTACACAACAAATAAAACAAAAATAGTTGCTATTTTTACGTACATTCAATTTTATGAATGTACGTAAAAACAACATTTTACCAATTCATCTATTCTATTCCTTTTTCCTTCCAAATATAAATTTCCATTTTTTTATCCTATTTTAGCTTATTTTAGTATCTTTATTCCAAACTAAAATAAACGTATGAAAAAAATAGTATTTCTTTTTGCTTTTGTCTGTCAAGCCATGATGAGCCACGCACAAACAGCACGTAACAACAGTTACCAATATAGCATAGATTTGACTAATGCTACTGATGACAAATTATCTGTCCATTTGATAGTACCAAAACTAAAAACAAATGACAAAGATGAGATTTCTTACTTTATGTCTAAAATAGTACCAGGTACTTATAGTATTTATGATTTTGGTCGTTTTGTAAGTGAATTTCAAGCTACAGATAGTTTAGGAAAACCTTTGAATGTCTTGAAGTTAAGTGATAATGAATGGAAAATAATGGGTGCAAGTAAACTATATAAAATTTCCTACAAAGTAGAAGATACATACGATACACAACAAGGCAATTTTATTTTTGAACCAGCAGGCACAAATATCGAAGTAGGCTCAAATTTTATTCTTAATACACATGGTTTTTTTGGCTATTTTGCCAATATGAAACGCAATAATTACACAATACAGATTACAAAACCCGAAGGATTTTATGGCTCTACTCCTTTGCAAACCACAAATTCCAACGACAAAACAGACCTTTATACGGTGCCATCTTTTATGGAGTTGGTAGATTCTCCAATCATGTATTGCAAGCCTGATACTACTGTGTTGCAAGTTGGTGGTGCTGAAATTTTGATTTCTGTTTATTCACCAAATAAAGTAATGGATTCCAAATTTGTAGCAAAAAATATCAATGCCATTTTAGAAGCACAAAAAGAATACTTGGGAGGAACACTGCCTATAAAACGATATGCTTTTATCATTTATTTGTTTTCGGGTGCAAGTGGCTCAGGTGCTATGGGGGCTTTGGAACATTCGTATTCCTCTTTGTATTTTTTACCAGAAATGAATCCAATGGCATTGGCACAAACTGTTCGTGATGTGGCTGCCCATGAGTTTTTTCACATTATTACCCCTTTAAGTATTCATTCCGAACAAATACACGATTTTGATTACAACAAACCCGAAATGTCAAAACATTTGTGGCTTTATGAAGGAGTTGTAGAATATTTTGCAGGACACATGCAAACCAAACATGGATTGCTGACGATGGAAGACTATTTGGCTATGCTACGCAACAAGTTGGTAAATGCCGAAGGATTTATGCAGAATTTACCTTTTACACAAATGAGTAAAGGTTGCTTGGATACCTACAAAGACCAATATGGCAATGTTTATGAAAAAGGTGCTTTGATAGGTTTGTGTTTGGATATAAAATTGCGAAAACTTTCTAAAGGAAAATATGGCTTACAAAATCTTATGGCTGATTTGGCTAAAGAATTTGGCAAAGAAAAAGCATTTAAAGATGATGAACTTTTTGATAAAATTGTGCAGATTACAGGATTTCCAGAACTCAAAACATTTTTTGACCAATATGTGGCAGGTGCAGAACCTCTACCAATGACCGAGATATTGGCACAAGTAGGCATTCATTACAAAGCAAAACAAAAAGATAGTAAACTTTCTTTAGGTGGAATTAGCATTGGGGCAAATGATACAGGGCAAATTATGGTCGCAGATATTAGCGAAATAGATGCTTTAGGAGAACAACTTGCCTATCAAACAGGAGATATAATTCTCAAAATAAACAAGGTACAAGTAAACACGAAAACTATTGCCGATTTTATTCAAAACTATCAAAAAACCGCAAAAGTAGGAGATGCCATACAAATCGTAGTACAACGCACTGTAGCTGGTAAACAAAAAGAAATAAAACTGAAGGGAAAAGTAATAGAAACTTCTAAGGTAGAATTTCACGTAATAGAACTTGATACCAATGCAAATGCCGAACAAATAGCTTTGCGTAAAGCGTGGATTAATCAATAAGCTAACTGTTTCACGTGAAACATTTACTTGAAGTCAAACCAATTTGCTTTTTATTACTATATGCTTACAAAAAGCATTTAACTGTTCCACGTGAAACATTTAACGGATAAGTTTAAGCTAAAGTTTTTTTGAATGATTTAAAGTAAAAAAGTAAATGTTTCACGTGAAACATTTACTTTTTTTTATGTTATTTGGTATATTTTTTTGAAAATTGATAAAAACTAATTAGGTTTGTTTATAGCCATTATCGATAAATTATGAATTTAACAGCAAGTAATTTTACCCTAACAATAGAAAATTTGGAAACAGATTTTCTTACTACTAAGACCATTCATGTTTTAGAACAACATTTTTTGGCAAAATATCTACAGCAATGTAGGTGGTTTGGAGGCAAAGCACGTGCCATTAGACACATAGAAATAGCAGAATCTATCTTGTTTGTTTCGCAAGGCGGAGAAAAAATATACTTATTTATTCTACAAGTTTTCTACCAAGATGCAAGTTCTGAGTTATATCAACTACCGTTTTCCTATACAATTACAGATAAACAATATTTGGAAACAAATTTTCCGAAGGCAATTATTGGGCAATTTGTAGTTGGAACAGACGAAAATACACAGATAGGAGTGATGTATGACGCAGTATATTCCGAAAATTATAGAACAATTTTGTGGAAATTGATTGCCGAAAAGCAACAGTTATTGAGTAATAATGGTACAATCGTATTTGATTCGGGACAAATTTTGAACACTTATATTGCACAAAAACAAGAAAAAACAATAGTTTCTAAAGTTTTGGCAGTAGAACAAAGCAATACTTCGATAATTTATGAAGACAAATTTTTTCTAAAATTATATAGAAAATTAGATAAAGCTATTAATCCCGATTTAGAAATTAATCGTTTTTTTGCAGAACAAACTACCTATAGAAACGTGGCAAGTTTTGCGGGTGCTATAGAAATTCAAGAGCCAAAATCAGAGCCTATAGTGTTGGCAATGATGCAAGAAATGATAAGCAATCAAGGAGATGCGTGGACACTTATGTTGCAGTTGGTAGAACAATTTTATGATACCATTAGCAAGCTACCCAGCCATATCCAACAAAAACCACCTGTATTGTGGAATAGTTATAGCTTTGATTTCAAATCTATTCACAAAGATTTGCAAAATTGGATAGGGGTAGAAGTCTATAACAAAATAGTTTTGCTTGGAAAACGTACCGCAGAAATGCACCTTGCATTGGCTTCGAACAAAGAAGTAGCAGATTTTGCACCAAAAGAATTTACGACAGATTATCAAAATTATCTTTGTGAACATTTGACCAATACTATCAAAGAAAAATTAACTTTTTTACAATCTATTCGCAATACTTTATTGCCCGAAGTAAAACAAGAAATAGACAAAATATTGAATTGTAAGGACAAGATTTTAGCAATTATTCAACTTATCAAAACCCAGCCGATTGATGCTTTGCGTGTGCGTATGCACGGAGATTATCATTTGGGACAAGTATTATTCACAGGAACTGATTTTGTAATCATAGATTTTGAAGGAGAACCAGCTACGCCATTTGCCGAAAGACGATTAAAGCATAGTGTTTTGAAAGATGTCGCAGGAATGTTAAGGTCATTTCATTATGCGGTTTATGCGACACTTTTGCAAAACGACAAATTTAAAAATGTGGACACTGTGCAATTTGGTTTATGGGCAGAAACTTGGTATCATTGTGCAAGAGGTTTTTATTTGGATAGTTATTTTACGACAGTTGCCAATACCAAACTCATACCAAAAGATACCAAATCTATGGAAGTTTTATTGAAAGCATTTTTATTGGAAAAAGCTATGTATGAACTTTGTTATGAGGCAAATAACCGTCCAACGTGGTTACAAATTCCATTAAATGGGATATTGAAATTAATAGAATAATAGGGCAGGAATAAATATTGGTAGCAAATAAACGTAGAATATTTGCTACCAAAAGTATTTTTATTGCAAGTTTTTATTTATCTATCACAGGTTTGCTATCTCGTAATAGTCTGCGTAAAATTTTGCCTACATTTGATTTTGGCAACTCTGTTTTAAATTCTACGTGCTTAGGTTGTTTGTAACCTGTTAATTTGTCTTTGCAAAACTCCCTTATTTCGTGTTCGGTTAGAGTATCATCTTTTTTGACAATATATATTTTCACTGCTTCCGAAGATTTGCTATCAGGCACTCCTACTGCCGCCACTTCCAAAACTTTTGGGTGCATTGCCACCACATCTTCCACTTCATTTGGATACACATTAAAGCCCGAAACCAAAATCATATCTTTTTTTCTATCTACAATTTTGAAAAATCCATCAGGTTGCATGATTGCAATATCACCTGTTTTTAACCAACCATCTTGCATGATATTGTCTGTTTCTTCTGGACGATTCCAATAACCAAGCATCACTTGTGGTGCTTTGGCACACAGTTCTCCCCTCTCTCCCATTGGAACTTCTTTAAAATCATCATCAAAAATTTTGATTTCTGTTGATGGCAACGGTATGCCAATAGTTCCCACTTGTTCTGTTAAATCTACAGGATTACAAGTCAATACAGGACTACTTTCTGTTAAGCCGTATCCTTCTGCGATTGGTTTTCCTGTTACTTTTTTCCATTTTTCGGCTACTGCGGTTTGCAAAGCCATTCCACCTGCTACAGTTACTTTTAGGTTTTGGAAATTTAGGCTTGCAAATTCTTCTTGATTCAACATGCCGTTAAATAATGTATTTACGCCTGTGATAACGGTAAAATCATATTTTTCCATTTCGCCCAAAAATGCTTTCATATCTCTTGGGTTGGTAATCAAAATATTTTTGCCACCATAACAAAAAAATGCAAAGCAATTTACGGTTAGCGAAAAAATATGGTACAAAGGCAATGCAGTAATTACAATTTCTTTTCCTTCTTCTATTCCTGCACCTTTTATCCATTCTTTAATTTGCAACATATTTGCAATAATATTTCGGTGCGTGAGCATTGCCCCTTTGGATACTCCTGTAGTTCCGCCTGTGTATTGTAGAAATGCTATTTCACGTTGTTCAATAGTTGGCTTTGTAAATTTTCCATTACTATGTAAGGCATCTCTAAAACTATAGGCATTGGGAATATTGTAAGGTGGAACTAATTTTTTTACATATTTTACGGCTGCGTTTACGATAAGTCGTTTTGGAAATGGCATCATATCACCAAGTTCGGCAATAATTACTGTTTTTAACTTTGGCGTATGTGGCAACACTTTTTCCAATAAACTTGCAAAATTAGCCAAAATTACAATAGCTTTTGCACCCGAATCATTAAATTGGTGTTCCATTTCCCGCTGTGTATATAGCGGATTGGTGTTTACGATAACCATACCTGCCCGCAAAGCCCCAAACATTGCTATCACATATTGCATTGCATTAGGCATTTGAATAGCTATTCTATCTCCTTTTTGCAAGCCAATTTTTGTTTGTAAAAAAGCTGCAAACTTTAGCGAATATTTATCTATTTCGGCATACGTCATGGCTACGTCCATGTGTATGTAGGCAGTTTTATCGGCAAATTTTTTCATTGCCTGCTCCATCATTTCGGGTAATGATTGGTACTCGTTGAGGTTTATTTCCTGTGCTATTCCTTTTGGATAGCTTTTGTACCATACAAAATCTTGCATAATATATAATTTAGTAAGTAATAGGTTAATGTTATGAAATGTATTTTTACAATCAAATTTGTTTTGGAATAAGCAAAAGCTAATGAAAATAGCTTTTAAAGAAAAAAGAAAATCATATTCTAAAATATACTAATTTATGAAAAATAGCAACAAAATAGCAATAAAATATATTTTTTTAGATAATTTTGTCAAAATAACCTTAAACAATTAATACAATGGCAGAAATACTCTATGACGCAGTTCCATCTTTGGATTTGGCAGATTTTATTAGTGGTGATGCACAACGGAAAGCAAAATTTGTAGCTGACCTTGGTAGTGCATACGAAAATATTGGTTTTGTATCTATCAAAAATCATGGATTAAGTGATGATTTAGTTGCAAATTTGTATGGTTCTATTCAAAAATTCTTTGCCTTGCCTGACGAAGTAAAAAAACAATATGAAATTATGGAATTAGCGGGGCAACGTGGTTATATTAGCAAAGGTCGTGAAAAAGCTAAAGACCACGCTGTAGCTGACCTCAAAGAATTTTACCATGTTGGACAGACTGTAACCGATAATGACCCTATCAAAAAAGAATATCCTGATAATATTTTCCCAAAAGAGATGCCTGAGTTTGCTACTTATACTTTGGAAGCCTATCGTACTTTAGAGGCTGCAGGGGTGCAAATGTTGCGGGCTATAGCTTTATATTTGGGCTTAGATGAGTTTTATTTTGATAGCCGTGTAAAATTTGGTAATAGTATTTTGCGACCATTACATTATTTTCCTATCGAAAATCCTGATTTATTACCTCCTGATGCTGTACGTGCTGCTGCACATGGAGATATAAATCTAATAACATTATTAATGGGTGCAAGTGCAGAAGGTTTACAAGTATTGCGGAGAGATGGAGTTTGGATTCCAATTACGGCGTTGCCCGAACAAGTAGTCGTAAATGTTGGGGATATGTTGGAAAGATTGACCAATAAAAAACTAAAATCTACCATTCACCGTGTCGTAAATCCGCCAAGAGAAAAAATGGGAACTTCACGATATTCTATTCCATTTTTTATGCACCCTCGTTCTGAAATGGATTTGACTTGCCTACCAAATTGTATTAGTGCCGAAAATCCTAAGCAATTTACAGATATGAAAGCTGGGGAGTTTTTGAATGAAAGATTGAAAGAAATAGGTTTAAAAAAATAATTTGACGATTCATTTCTCTCCTATTTAGACTAAAAAACCGTTGAAAAATCTATTTTTCAACGGTTTTTGGATATTTTACCTACTTTAATTCCTTGACTCCTTTAAAGCCTTGTTCTATTTCGTGCATTTTGCCATTAATATTTAACTTATAGGAATTTGTTTGGCTGTCAAAAATTAACTGCAAATTATCTTTTTCAGGATTCAATGTATTAGAAAATAATGTTACAGTATCTCTGTGAATAAACTCATAATGTGTTTTGTCATAGGTGTCTGTTTTCATCAAAATCAAAGTTTTGTAGTCTTTTCCTGTGCTTGTTACAGGTGCAAAACCTTGTGCTTCGGTATTTTCTATGTACTCTATTTTTGTTATTTTTTGATTACTTGCAATATTGGTAGCCTCTTTGTGTTGGTTAAAAAATATGGCAAGCCCAATTCCTACCAATAATACCACAGATGCAGCAATGGCAAAAGTAGTATAACGGTTACGAGTTTGCAAGGCAACAACTTTTGCTTGGGCAGGTGTATTGGCAGTATTTGGGGAAGACGTTTCGGCCACAAAATTTGTTTCTTCTAACATTTCTTGGTGAAACTGCTTAAAAAGCTGTTTCATTTCTGCTTTTCCACGTTTTTCCAAGCCTTTTCTAATGAGTTTTTGGCTTGCAAGTGCCGTTTTTAGTTCGGGTTGCAGGGTTAAAGCATTTTCAAAAGTACGTATATCTTCGGCAGACATTGAGCCATTCAAATAGGCATCAATAGTTTCTGTCCATTGGTCTGAATTTAACATAATAGTTAAAGTTTTAGTATCAAAAAAAATAATGCTTAGCGAAATAATTTTCCCTATTCATTTGCAACACTAAAACTATAACAAAATTTGCTATCCATTAGGCAAACATTGTCTAATGGATAGTTTTCTGTATTATCTGGTAATAGTTTTAGTTCTGCCATTATAGGTTACGGTAAAAGTTCTATCACAAGTACCGTTTCCAAAATCTAATAAAAATTTGGTATCATCACCATTTACGCCCAAGTTCATTGTTCCTTGAATAGGAAACAAATAATTGTTGCATGAAGTTTTAGAAATAATTGGTGTTAATATCGTTGTTGTATAATTTTTACCTCTGCGATTTGTACCATTAGACGTTCCTGTAGTTGCATACATAATACCGTCTGTGCTAACTGTTTTTACGCGTATATGATTTACATTTTTGGTTAATACCGTACCATCTGTAAAACTAACTTTTCTGTTAGTAACTGTAATATCTGTTTGTGTACTTGTGCTACTCAATGCTATTTTTCGTTCTCTACGAGTTCCTTCTACTTTATTATCATTGACAAAATAATTTTCGTGTGTCAATACAGAAGTATAAGGCAAATTAGTAGGTCTTCCTTCTTCTATTTTGATATATATTTTGCCACGTCTATTTTTTCCATCAGAGCAAAGGACATTTGTTGTTCCAAAATCTATGGTAATAATATTTGTTATTGGGTCAAAACTTACATTTGCTGCACCCAAAAATCTATTTCCTTCGGTGCTTTCTGTTCTGCCGCCTGTTACATTTTCGGTGGCAATAAAATCCGAAGCCAATGTATTATCATCTTCTATGGTTGCTACTTTGTTGTCATCATCTGCTGCTTCGGCATCTAATAAAAAATCATCTTTTTTGCAACCTGTCAAAACTGTGCCTAAAATTGTTACAATTATTAAGGCTTTTTTCCAAATCATTTTCATAAAGTTATTGTTTTAAGGTGTTTTGTTTTAAACTTATTAGCTCTAACGAACTCCTTTATATGATGTTTGGAAATAAAAAAGGTTTAATGTATTTATAATATTTTCCTTATTTTTAGGTTTATTTTAAGATTGGTGAAATTTCTCTACCAATTCTTTTGCTTTATCTCTTGCTTTGTCCATACATTTATTTTTTTTGCTTTTGGCTGTATTAGAGTTATTATAACCTAATCTTTCGGCTATTATTTCTAAAGATAAATTATGGTAATAAAAAAGTTCTAATAATTGTCTGCATTTGTCATCAATCAGTAGCATTACTTCGCCCAAAATAGATTCATATTCGGGATTTTCGCCTTCTGTTAGTATTTCATCGACAGGAATAAACTGTTCAAAATCACTAAATCTGGTTTGTTTCTGCTCTATTTTTCGTAATTGATACATCCACATATTACGACAAACCGAATACATATACGTTTTCAAAGAACAAGATAATTTGAAATCTGGTTTCTGCAATTTTTCATACACTACTAACATTGCCTCTTGATAGATTTCCTGTGCGTCCTCTTCCGAACCACTATTTTTGCGTATCAAGTTTTCAATCATTGCATAATGTGTTTTATACAAATATTGCAAGGCTTTTTGGTTACCTGCTTGAATTTCTTGTATCAAATATGTTTCGTTGGTAAATGTAATTTCTTTCTTCATTAGTTGATTGCTGATTTTGACAAAAGTAACCGTTTTTTTACAAGCAAGTTAGATTTTTTTTATATAAGGTAGATAAACTTTACCAATGTGTTGGTATAAATCTTTTTTATATTTGTAACTATTTGATAATCAATATATTATAAATAATTCTACGAAGCAATAAGTATAGATTATTTTACTCTAAGTAATGGATAGTCAATGAGTTAAGCTAAGTTTCGTAATAACCGTAAATTTGTCTTCGTCTGATTATACGGTTATTACGAAATTAGATTAATTAAAAAGTTCTGGCATTTGTTTGAATAGGATATTATACCAGTTTACCATTTTTTTGATGTCCGAAGGATATACTTTTGTTTTGTCGTATTCTGGTAATACTTCTTCGATAAATTTTAATAAAGTTGCGTTGTTAGACACATCAACCGTTAAAGCACCATTATATTTTTCTTTAATTTTTATAAAAATATCAGTTAAAGCTATAGAACCTTCTTTGGTATTGGTGTAAACCGAAATTTCGCTAAGCATAGATACTTTATGATTTAGGCTTGCAACGGTTTTCAATTTTTTTTCGTCTAAAGATTCTAAGATAACTCCTGTACGTGCAGGTTTAAAAACTTTAAACAACCCTGGTTTGCCCGAAATGGCAGCAATTTTTTTTAAGTCCATTGAATTATTGTATTAAGGTGATTAATGTATTTTCTAACACTATTTTGAAAATGTTGGATAATGGATTTTCCAAAATCTTACAAATTTAGCAAGTCCTTTGTTTACTACAAATGTTTACTATAAAATAAAAGTTGGTGGATTTGTTTTCCTAATAAATTTTAACCGTTTATTTGGCAATAAATAGCAATCTTGGCAAATGGTAGTAAGTTCGTGAAGGTTTTCGTTGCCTATATTTTGTTCATTAATTCTTTCTACCCGTAAGTTTTCTGTACTTCCACAAGTTTTGCAACAATATTTATCTCTTTCTATGGTTAGTTTTTTGCGTAGTTGCCAAGCAGGAGAGGTTTCATAACTTTGTAGTTGCTCGGTAGTCCATATTTTATTTGGTATTTCTCTACCTAATAAAAATAGTAAAAAAATACTTAGCAATACTACTGTAAGAGGAAACAACAACAACCATTCTTTGTTGAGTAATAAACGTATCCATAAACTAATTGGTAGAAGCAATAAAAAGGCATTGCAAAGACGAATTACTAATTTTTCGTAACGATGGGTTCGCAAAAAATATAGAAATTTGATTACAACATAAACAGAAAGCCAAAAAGCACGTTGATATGCTTGCCTAAGCTCCGAAAAATTGCTGTCCATTAAAAATTAGGCGTATGCTATGATAGTTTGCTAAAATATATTCTAATTTGCAATAAAAAAATAAGACAAACAAATATTTTCCTATTTCCTATTTTATATTTCATATTTGTTTGTAAATTGTAGCAATTAATAGAAATTTTATGGAAAATAAAATATCAAATACAGACGTTACGCAACTTCCTGACTGGAAATTTATCAATAAAATATTTCCATTAGCTCGTTTTTTGAAACGGTATCATAATTATCGTATTGATGGCTTACAAAATATACCCAAACAAGGCAAGGCGTTGATTTTAGTAAATCATAGCTTGGCTACGTATGATATTTTGCTATTGGCGTATGTAATTATGCGAAAATTGGAAAGGCTGCCACGTGGTCTTGCAGATAGGAACTTTTACAAAACAGATATGATTGCCAATTGGATGCAAAGATTAGGCATTCATGAGGCAAGTTCTTTCAATGCACAAGCACTATTAGAGCAAAACGAATTGTTAATTTTGGCACCTGGTGGCACTAAAGAGGCTATTCGGTCTTCCAAAGAAAAATACCAAATCAAGTGGCACGACCGTTATGGTTTTGCAAAACTTGCTATTAAGGCACAAGCACCTATTATTTTGGCTGCCTGCCCTGGTGCCGACAATATTTATACGGTAAAAGATAGTGTAATTACAGATTTTGTGTATAATTTTTTCAAATTTCCGCTACCTTTTGCCGATGGTATCAAAACTTCTTTGTTGCCACGCCCCGAAGAATTGGTACATTATATACATCCACCAATTATTCCACCAACTTTTGAAGGAGAAGAGCCAAGCGAAGAATTAATCAAAGAATTTCATCTGTTGGTAGTAACAGAAATGGAAAATTTGATACAAGAAAAAGCAAAATTGGTGTATAAAGAGTAAAAAATATTTGCATAGTAGTACGTAGCTCCTGCTACGTACATAATTTAGATAGAAAAAAAGTATTAGTATATTAAAATTATCAAAAATACAAATAAGCAGTAAGTAGTTACTATGCAGCTTACATTATTGTATTTTTACTTATCTGTATGTATTATTTCTACATACCTATAGACATCTTTCATTGGTATTTCTATTTGTAAAGATTTGATTTTCAAGGTGTTGTCTATGCCTGTAAAAACTTGGTATTCCCAATTTTGGTTGGCTTGCAAATAATAGGTTT
>JBIKRY010000081.1:0-15897 GCA_044348925.1 Bernardetiaceae bacterium | reverse complement strand
AATTCTTTCTATTTTAATATCTTCCAATAGCAACTCACTCAAAAAACCTTCGAGAATTGCAAAGTTTTGCTTATCTCGCAATAGTTTTTTAATTGCCCAATCAAAACGAATTAGTTTTTTTGACATAGAATTTTTTATTTTTGTAAAGGTACAAAAAAATGAAAAAAAACTATAATTTTGACTTGATTTTATGATAGGTTTTATAAGCAAATTCTTTAATGTTCCTTTAAATATGATACAATCAAGTCTTGGCAACTTGGAACTATTAAAACTGCCCAAAACAGCATTTTTATGCAGTCGCAAAATACCTGCTGCTGCGGTTTTGCCTTCTTATGATTGGGCTATTACTCAACGTGAGTTAGGCAAGTGTTATTGGTGGTTTTCATAGTCCTTTGGAAAAAGAGGTTTTACATTTTTTGCTCAAAGGTACACAGCCCATTATTGTAGCTTTAGCTCGTGGCTTAAAAACAGAACTTGAAAAAGAATTTGTCAAGCCTTTGGTTGCGGGCAACTTGTTGATAATTAGTCCTTTTGATGCTGAAGTTACACGAGTAAGTTCTCAAACTGCCGAAATTTGTAATAAAATGATGATTTACCTCGCAGATAGTATTGTTGTTGGTTTTGTTAGCAAAGACGGTAGTTTAGACAAATTGCTCAAGTCTGGCACAAAAGTCTACACAACAAAATAGCTTTGTAATTATTTCTAATTTTTGATGTAGAAAAGCTAAAAAGTAATTTGATTTGTTTGGATTTTTCAAAAAAATAACTATATTTGGTAACATAAATAATTTGCCAACTATGTCAGAAGGAGCAAGAGAACAAGGTGGAAATATGGACGAAGCCATAAGTAGATTTGAACAAATGCTAAAAGACAAAGCAAATGTTTTCTTTGATTTATCGGTTATCGAACAACTTATCGAATACTATGTAAATAAAGGAAAATTAGAATTTGCCTTATTTGCTTGTAATCATGCGATTGCCTTGTATCCTTTTTCGGCAGATGCACAAGTAGAAAAAGCAAAAATTTTGCAAGAACTTAAACAATATGATACTGCTTTGTCAAGTATTGAAAAAGCAGCAAGTATGCAGCCTTTTGATATAGAAACACAATTTATTAAAGCTACTATTCTACAAGACAAAAAAGAATATGATAAAGCTATAGAATTGTATGTCGCTATTGTAGAAAAACACGAAAATCAAGCCCTTGTATATTATAAAATTGGAACTATTTATACAGAATTAGGACTATATGCAGATGCTTTTCGATATTTGCTCAAATCTTTTCGTCTTAATGCTGATGAAACAACTACATTTAATGCCTTATTAGATAGTTGCGAAGACAAAAAAGAAGTACAAAAATTAGTACAGATTTTAGAAAAAATGATAGATGCCAATCCTTATCAAAAACAACTTTGGTATTATTTGGGCATTACCTATAATGAATTAAGACAATTTGATGATGCTTTGCACGCATTAGATTATGCAATCGTAATTGATGATGAATTTTCGGAAGCCTATTTTGCTTTGGGACACGTGTACATGAATAGCAAAAATTACCAAAAGTCCCACGAAAATTATAAAACAGCTTGGGTTTTAGACCAAAATTCGGTTTCTATTAATTGCCATTTGGCAGCAAGTTTAGAAAAGTTGGAATTGCCCGACTTGGCTATCAAATATTATCGCAATGCCGCACAGTTGGATAGTTTGTGTGCAGATGCATGGTTTGGTATGGGAGTTTGTTTGATGAAACAAGAAAAATGGTATGAGTCTATTCATTTTTTCCGCAGAGCAGTCAAAATTAACCCCAAAAATGCAGATTATTGGGTAGGATTGGCAGAAAGTGAATACAAAACAGGCAATGTAGTGTCGAGCATCGAAGCCTACAAAAAAGCAGCAAGTCTTGAGCCTTTACAAGCAGACGTATGGCTAAATTGGTCGTTTATTTACTATGAACAAGGCGACAATGATGCAGCCATCGATATTATGATGGAAGGATTGGAAGATTTGCCCGACCATTCCGAAATGTTATACCGAGTTGTTTGCTATCTTATTGCAGCAGGGCAGTACAAAGAAGCTATTAAGTTTTTGGAAATTGCTTTAGCACTAAATTACGAACAACATAAAATATTGTTTGAATTTTTCCCACGTTTAGAAACGCAAAGAGCATTGCAAACCTTGATAAATCAATTTACCAATACTTAATTTTTACCTAATTTTTTACTTAATTTTTTATTTAGTTTATTTTTAATTTTTTATTTACAAACATGAAATTAACTCCAAGAGACCTTCATCGTGATATTGCCTATTTTTATTTAGGATTAATCTTTGCTTTTTCTATTTCAGGAATTGCACTTAATCATAGGGAATCGTGGTCGCCAATGAATTATGTGTATCAAGAAACTCCCGTTACTGTTACTTTGCCAACCAATACTGCGGACATTAATGACGAATTTATTGCAAAACTTTCGCAAGAATGGCAATTACAAAAACAATTTAAAGGTTTTAGAATTCGTGAAAAAACTTTGCGAATCAACTACAAAGACGATATGGTAGAAATAGACCTTGCCACAGGCAAAGGAACTCGCGAAACCCTAAAAAAACGTCCTATATTGGGGCAAATGACTTTTTTGCACGTCAATACTAACGAATATTGGATTTGGTATTCCGATATTTTTGGTTTTGCAATGATTACGATTGCTATCACAGGTACATTAATCACCAAAGGTGCAAATAGTTTTGCACAAAGAGGTTGGAAATTAACTTTACTTGGTTTGCTTATTCCTCTAATTTTTTTATTTATTATGGCATAAAATAATTTACTAAAACCAACGAATATGAAAAAAACTTTTTTGTTTGCCTTGTTTATTTTTTACACATTTTTTGCAAATGCACAATTTGCACTTACTGCCAATGCTTCGGGTGCTATGCCCATTGGAGATTTGGGTAATACGCAATCTTTTGCCTACGGTGGCGGTGCTGGATTGCATTATTTTTTCCAAGACCAAGGTGCTATTGGCTTGAATGTAGGCTATTTGAGTTTTACGGGAAAAAGTGGCACAGGGAATTTGGCAAATACTACTTATCCTAATTTGAATATTATTTCGGTAACGCCAACGATGTTATTTTCGTTCTTTATGGACGACAGTCCCTATCTTATCATTGATGCAGGTGCATATTTTAGCAATGCAGGTAGTTTGTCGGCAAAAGCATACGGTGGTGCTGTGGGATTAGGTTATTTGTATGGTTTGAGTGATATTATGGCATTGAATATCAACGCCAAATATACCGCAGCATACGATTTAGATAACAAATCAACTACTATGTTTGTGCCTGTAAACATAGGATTGCTATTTATTTTAGGAGGTAAATGATTACCTAAAATCTATCAATAACTTGCTAAATAGTATCAAAAAAAGAGGCATTTTCTTGTATTGGTTTTGGTTCTTGTGTATGTTGTTGGGTATTTTGTTGTGTTTTTCCCTCTATTTTTTGGGTATTTTCCCGCAAATAACTTTTTACTGTTTCTTTATTTTGTTGCATCATAAAATTAGCTTTTTGAATTTCGTCTTGGTAACTTGTTGTTCTTTTGTTGGCTTCTACCTTATCTAATTTGTGCATGGTATCTGTAACAAACTGCCGTAATTCATAGACTAAAATTTCGCGTTGTTTTTCCATTACTTTATAATCATTATCTAATTGCTTTAGCTCGGCTCGCATAGCTATTAATGCTTGATAGGCTTGTTGATTTGCTTCTTGCACCATTAGTCTTGCTTGTTGTTTGGCATCTGCAAGTACCTGCTCGGCTTTTAATTTTGCTTCGTACATAGTAAGTTCGGCTTCTTTGCGACTTTGCGACAAAAGCTGTTGGCTAATTTGTTTAGCATCTTTTAAGCCTTGTAAAAGTTCAGATTCTAAACTTCTCATTCTATCTAATTCGGTTTTAGTAACCGAAAGTTCTACTTGTAATCTTTCTTGTTGAGCATTATTATCCTGCCAAGCCTGTGATAAATTTTGTAAAAACGCATCTACGTCATCTTGCGAATATCCACCAAAAGTTTTTTTATCAAAACTTTTTTTACGAATTTCAATGGGGCTAATATAACTCATGGTAGTAGTAGTTGTTGTAAGTTTGTGCTATATTAGGGAAAAAATAGAAAAAAAACAATATTATTTGTTGTTTTTTCTATACAGATGTAAAAATAGGCTTATTTGGTAGGAAATTACGTAATTTAATAAAAAAAAACATTCAGCAAACTAATTAATATAGATATATTTATTTCCAAGTTTACAAAACTTTCCAAGTTTACAAAACTTTCCAAGTTTTTTAAACTTGGAAAGTTGCTAAGCAGTATAATATTGATTATTTGTAATTATTTTTTTGTTATTTCAAACTTCCAATCATATCTTCAGGTTTTACCCATTCGTCAAATTGTTCATTGGTAAGATAACCTAAAGCTACTGCTGATTCTCGCAAAGAACTACCTTCTTTGTGTGCTTTTTTTGCAATTTCGGCAGCTTTGTAATACCCTATATGTGGATTTAATGCAGTAACGAGCATCAAGGAGTTTTCCAAATTCTTTTTCAATAGAGGCGTATTAGGTTCAATTCCTACGGCACAATGTTTGTCAAAGGAATCACAAGCATCGCCTAATAAACGAGCCGACATCAAGATGTTGAAAATAATCATTGGTTTAAAAACATTCAACTCAAAATGTCCTTGCATAGCACCTACTGCTATTGCAGCATCACAACCAATCACTTGTGCTGCTACCATTGTCAAAGCCTCGCATTGGGTAGGATTTACTTTGCCAGGCATAATAGAGGAACCAGGTTCATTTTCAGGAATCAACAATTCGCCAATACCACTACGAGGGCCTGAAGCCAAAAAACGAATATCATTTGCAATTTTCATTAAAGCAACTGCTAATTGTTTGAAAGCACCCGACAAGCCCATCAAAGCATCATGACTTGCCAAAGCCTCAAATTTGTTTGGAGCAGTGCAAAAACTATGTCCTGTGAGGTTTGAAATATGTTTTGCAACCAAAACATCATAATTTTTTGGTGCATTTAAGCCTGTACCTACAGCAGTACCACCTAATGCCAATTCTGAAACGTGGTCTAAAGCAAACTGAATGGCTTTAAGAGCATAATCTAATTGAGCTACATAGCCCGAAAATTCCATACCCAAAGTTAATGGCGTTGCGTCCATTAAGTGAGTTCTACCTATTTTTATTACATCTTTAAATGTTTTTGCCTTGTCATCTAAAGTATTGCGTAGGTGCTTTACTTTTGGCAACATTTCCTCCACTACATAGCTATAGGCTGCAATGTGCATAGCCGTAGGAAAAGTATCATTAGAAGATTGTGATTTATTGACATCATCATTAGGATTGAGTTTTTTCTTTTCGTCTGTCAATGCACCACCCAACAACACATGCCCACGATAGGCAATTACTTCATTCAAATTCATATTGCTTTGTGTGCCAGAACCTGTCTGCCAAACAACTAAAGGAAACTCCTCGTCAAGTTTGCCTGCCAAAATTTCATCGCAAACTTTGCCTATAATAGCACATTTGTCTTCTGGCAATACGCCAAGTTCGGTATTGGTTAAAGCTGCTGCTTTTTTCAAAATGGCAAATGCCTTGATAACTTCGGTAGGCATTCGATGACCTCCGATAGTAAAATTTTCTAATGACCGTTGCGTTTGAGCCCCCCAATATTTGTCGGCAGGAACTTTTACTTCGCCCATGGTGTCTTTTTCTATGCGATAATTCATTATTTTGGAAAGATTAGAATTGTAGAAATGGTCGGCAAGTTAATACTTTTTTTAGATTTTGCAGATTCAAGTTTGAAAAGAAATTTTATTTTTAGTCAAAATTTATAAAAGTTGGTATTTTTTTGGGTAATAACGTAATTTGTGTTGTACTACGTAGCTCCAGCTATGTACTACAACACAAATTACATGAAGTCCTTTATTTTTTAGGTGATACTAACAAATTAGCATCTATTTTTTTCTAATTTCAGCCAACTTTGTATAAAGTTCTATTTCTTGTGTGCTTAAATTTTTTGGAATTTGTACATTGAGTTTTACAAACAAGTCGCCATGATGGGTTGGATTGTTGTAATCGGGCATTCCTTTGGCTTTCAAACGCAAAATCTTCCCATTTTCTGTTCCTGCGGGCAGTATAAAATTAGTACCACCGTCAAAAGTTTCGATAAATACTTTGCCACCCAATACAATGGTATAAAGGTCTACAGGCAACTCGCAATGCAAATCATTTCCTTCTCTACGAAATAGGTTATGTGGCAGAATTTTTACTTTCACAAACAAATCTCCCGCAGGCAGTCCATTTGTCCCTTCGCCACCTTTGCCCTTTAGTCGCAAAGATTGTTCGTGTGGCACCCCTGGTTTGAGTTGAATTCGCAATTTTTGGTTTAAGACAGTCATAATCTTGGTAACTCCTTTGTAGGCATCTTCCAAAGTTATTTCCATTTCTGTTTCATAATCTTGTCCTTTATTGGCTTTTTTCTTGTTAGAATCTCCAAAAATATTGCTAAAAAAGTCTGAAAAACCACCTTTACTACCATTTTTATCTGACTTAAAAAGGTCGTCAATATCAAAGGCTGGCTCGTTTTGTTTTGTTTGTTTGTAATATTCCGAAGGATTGTTATATTGTTGGTATTTATTCCAATTTTTGCCAAGTTCTTCGTAATGTTTTTTCTTTTCGGGGTCTGATAGCACTTCATAAGCCTCCGAAATCTCTTTAAAACGAGTTTCTGCGACTTTGCTACCTGGGTTTTTGTCGGGGTGCCAAGTTTTTGCTAATTGCCTATAGGCTTTTTTGATTTCTTCGGGACTTGCATTTTTTTCTATCCCCAAAACAGCATAATAATCTTTATAATCCATATTTTTTTACAAGTTGTGCCTATTATACTAAAACTTACTTTTATATACGATATTGTATAGATTTTGTTCTACATGATTACCTTGTGTACGGTAAGTAGGGTACACAAGGTAATATTTTATGATGATTAATAATTTAATTATTGCTTGGTAAATACTTGTTTATTATTTTCGGTTGCTGTAGGATAAAAAACTTCTACAGTCGTTGGCGAAAGTTTGGTTAATGTAGCTACTACATCACCTTTTTTGTAGTTAGCAGCTATACCTATTGGCGACATTTGTCCTTCTTCTGGGTAATTGTCAAAGGTAATTTCTATTTGTTCCTCTGTTTTTTTTGTCCATTTGCAACCCATTGTTTCCATATATTGGTAGCCAAAATCCATCACAGAAACATTACCGTCTGCCATAATTTCAAAAGACCTTCCTACTTCATATTCTGTAGGTTGGTCATCTACATTTGCACCTCCTTTGAGTTCTTTTTTTACCAAACTATATGTTCCTACAAATCCATCAGCACTTGCATTGGTTTCAGTAGTTTGTGTAGTGCTTGTTTCTTCTGTATTTTTTTTACTACAAGAAACAAATGCTAAAGAAATAGCAAGTAAGCTCAAAATGCCTATTTTTTTCATAAAAATGTATTTAAAAATGTATTAAATTTAATTAAATTAGTAAATATTGCTAAAAAATTATATCAAAATCAAAAATAGTGCTACCAATTTACTAACACAAAGTTACAAGTATCTTATAGAATAGCTACAAAGCAATATCTTTTTTTAGGAAATAAGCCTTAATTTTGATAATTTAATAGATAATTCCAAGACTTTCCAAGTCTTTACGAGTTGGAAAGTCTGTTGTTAGGTAATATTATTGGTTTAAAACCCTTTTTACAGCTTCGGCAGGTTGAATTAATTTACCTGTTTGTGCCGTATTTTGTGTGTCTATTCCACTATTTTTCAAAATATTGTAAGCCTCCGCAGTTGTTAAATTTGGATTTAAAGACTTCATTACGCCTAACAAACCTGCTACATAAGGGGTAGCCATAGAAGTTCCGTTGAGATATTTGTAGGTATTGTTTGGGGTTGTGGAATAGATATTTACCCCTGGTGCTGCAATACCCATAGTCAAATTATTTACATAATTTGAAAACTCTGCTTTGTTATTATTTTCGTCTGTTGCCGAAACTGTAATTACGCCACTTGCATTAGCTGGGCTATAATATGCTGCATCATCATCAGAATTTCCTGCTGCTACTACCACTATAGCACCTGCTTTGTTGGCATATTCTACCGCCTCTGTGTAGGCTGCTTGTCTTTCGTCATTCGACATGCCACCCAAAGACATAGAAATCACGTCTGCACCTGCATCGGCTGCTTCAATAATTCCGTCAATAATACCTTCTTGAGTACCACTACCATTGTCATTCAAAACTTTGATACTTGTAACTTGCACAAAATTTGTATTTGGCGAAAACGAAGCAATACCTTTAGCATTGTTAGAAACTGCTGCTGCAATGCCTGCACAATGTGTGCCATGCCCAACTATATCAGTATCATAACTTTTATTGGTAGAGAAAAAACTGCCTTGCAAATCTTCGTGTTTTGCATCAATGCCTGTATCCAAAATATAAATTTTAGCTACTTTTTGCGGTTTCATATTTGAAAGAACACTATGTAATTCCTTGATATTCATGTTATTAAAACCCCATAAATTGCCCACAAATTCGTCATTGGTAATAGCATTTGGATTTTTAGGATTTGGATTTTTAGAAATTATTGGTGTAGTCTGCACAATTTCGTTAATTTCTACAGACAAAACTCCTTCAGCATTTTTCAATTCGGTCATAATTTTAGACAAATCACTCTCTAAATTATTAGGAATATTTACTTTATAAAAATTTTCCAAATTTGTATATTCTTTGTGTTGCAAATGTGGGAATGCGGGTTCTATAGTTCCCTCATATTTTCCCACAATCATAAGATTTAGAAATAATAGCAATGATGTATTATCAGGCATTTCTGCTAATTCCACTAAAATTTCTGCTTCGTTGTCTGCACTATTAGAACTTGTAAGTGGCGTAGCATGAGTATCTACTCCTGAATGTTTATTGTCTATAATTATAGTACGAATTTTAGAATCTTTACTAAAAATATTGCTATACTTACTAAAACCTCTTTCATCTAAACTTTCTACCAAAATGCCAAAATAGAAAACTCTTATGGCAATTCCCACAGCCAAAGCCAAGCCTACAAAAATATTAGATTTGGTAACAAATTTGTTGAATACTAAAACTAATAACGAAAAAACCATCAAATCACGAGGCAATAACAAAATAATTTTGTACCACCAACCGCCATCACCAAGCAAAAACGAGAGTACGTAGGTTGCCAAACCTATCCAAAAAGCACCTGAAAAAACAGATTTTACAGAATTTTCACGTTCTTTGAAAAAAAACCAAGCTATTGCACTTCCCAGAAGTGTTAGATAGCCAATTGCATACAGATAATTTAACATAGAGTATTAAGTTAGTTTAAAATGAGAATATTTTTGTCTGCTAAACTTGCAAACGCAAAATTTATCTTATAAGTTGTTGGCTACGAGTAATTTTATTTTGTGCCACGCAAAGTTAAAATCAATTTTGTTTTCAAATCATATAAATTACGTTCTAAACCTACAGGATATTCGTGTGGATTTGTCAAACGCAAAATACTGTTGTGCAAAGAATTTACATTTGTTTTTGCCGTTTGTTTAATTTGGTGAATATCTGGAATTGTATAGACAAGGTTTCCATTTTTGAAAATAGGTTTGAGCAAATCTACAGCTTTGGTATCTTTTGTAATTATTTTTCTACGTGTATTGTCCAACGGGTCAACAATCACAAAATCGTCTTTTGGAGGATTTTCTTCGTCAAAAATCATATCTGCAATACATTGTCCTTCGTCTGTAAAAAACCGTTTTACTTGCAACACCCCAGGGTTAGAAACCTTAATAGCTTGTTCGGATAATTTTACTTTATAATCCCAAGTTCCATCTTCTTTTTTTACTGCTGCTACTTTATATACGCCACCTAAAGCTGGTTGGTCAAATGCCGTTACTAATTTAGTGCCAATTCCCCAAACATCAATTTTTGCTTCCTGTTGGTTTAAACTTGTAATAATGTATTCGTCAAGGTCATTACTTGCCACAATATTTGCATCATGAAACCCTGCTTCGTCTAATAATTTTCGTGCTTGTATACTCAAATACGCCAAATCTCCCGAATCTAAACGTATTCCTACCATTTTATAGCCTTTTTCTTTTAGTTTTTTGCCTGCTTCTATGGCATATTTTACGCCTTGAATTGTATCATAAGTATCTACCAAAAAAACTGCATTATTTGGCATTGCCTCCGAATATTTTTCAAATGCTTCTACTTCGTTTGCAAAAGACATTACCCAACTATGTGCATGCGTGCCTTTGACAGGAATACCAAAAATTTTGCCCGCCAATACATTCGAAGTTGCCTCGCAACCTCCAATATAAGCAGCACGACTCGCCGCCAAACCGCCATCTATGCCTTGTGCCCTCCGCAAACCAAATTCCAAAACAGGACTTCCATTGGCAGCACGATTAATGCGGCTGGATTTGGTTGCAATCAAAGTCTGAAAATTGATAAGGTTAAGTAGCGGTGTTTCAATGAGTTGTCCCTGAATAAGAGGACCTCGAACTCGTATCAACGGCTCATTAGGAAAAACTACAGTACCTTCGGGAATAGCATCTATATCACAAGAAAAACGCATATTTTTAAGGTAATCGAGAAATGCCTGCTCAAATAATACTTTGCCATCATTGCCTGTCAAAGTTGCCAAATAATCGACATCATCTTGCGTAAATCTAAAATCTTGCAAATAACTAATTGCATATTCTAAACCACTTGCAATGGCATAGCCACCTTGAAAAGGACTTTTACGAAAATACAGGTTAAAAACAGCCTCGTTTTCCAACATTCCTGTTTTCCAATAGCCATAAGCCATCGTAATTTGGTACAAATCTGTTAATAAAGACAAAGATGTACCGTAAATTTTGTGTGTTAAATTCATATTGGTAGTTTGTAAATACATAAAATATAGCAAATTATTTGCATAAATTTATCAATATTCGTAAAAATTAACCAATTTATCAAAAAATAAACTAAAATTAGTTTCTATCCTGCCAAGTCTTTATAATGAAAGTATAACTTTATATAATGCGTATAAGTAATTGATTATCAAATAATTATGATTCTAAAAATTACCTTTAAAATTTCTTTTAAAAACTTAGATTTGGGTAGTTCTTTTATTTTCCAAAAAAATCATATCTTTGCAACTTAAAATCTTTTATTGCAATGGCTAAAAAATATGATACAACTTCCGAAAATGAACCGAAAGTTGCAGTAAATAAACAAACCCTCGTACAACTTGCGGGAATTTTCCGCTATATGATGCCTTACAAAGCTATGTTTATTGCAGGCTTAGTCTGTTTGGTGCTTTCGAGTATGATTTTGTTGGCATTTCCTTTTTTTACAGGCAAATTAGTAGATACTTCTTTGGCTAAAACCGTACAAAATCCCATTCCTGCGTTGCCTCAAAATCCAATTTTACAAAATTTTGGCGACTTTCATTTCGATAATATTAATAGTATTGCAGGAATTTTGATGGGAATTCTCGTCATTCAAAGTATTTTTTCTTTCCTAAGAATTTATTTTTTCTCACGAGTTAGCGAAAAATCTATGTCGGATATTCGCAAAGCATTATACCAAAAATTAATGACTTTGCCAATGACTTTTTTTGATAAACACCGCACAGGCGAAATGATGAGTAGATTAACGGCAGATGTTGCCTTATTGCAAGATACTTTTTCTATCACTTTAGCCGAATTTGTTAGGCAAGTCTCTACGTTGCTTATTGGATTAACTATTTTGTTTTGGCAAACTCCTACACTTACGTTTTTTATGTTAGGAACAGTACCTATTTTGGTATTGGCAGGTATGTTTTTTGGCAAAAGAATCCGCAAAATGTCTAAACAAACACAAGATGAATTAGCAAATGCAAATATTATTGTAGAAGAAACTTTACAAGCTATTGCAATGGTTAAGTCATTTACCAACGAAAAATTTGAGGTCAATCGGTATCGTAGTTCTTTAGACAAAGTAGTAGGTGTAGCTTTGCATGGGGCAAATTTTCGTGCAGCTTTTGTATCTTTTATTGTGTTGGCTATTTTTGGGGGCATTGTGGCAGTGTTGTGGTATGGCTCAAAATTGGTGGCAACAGGCGAAATGAGTATAGGTGATTTGACAGGTTTTATTATTTATACTATGTTTATTGGGGGTTCTATAGGTGGTTTAGGGGAATTATATGGGCAATTACAACGTGCTGTAGGTGCTTCAGAAAGATTGAGAGATATTTTAGACCAGAACAGTGAAACTAATTTAGATAAAGACGAAAGCCCTATTTCGGCAGTCGCAGGCAATATTGTGTTTAAAAACGTGCAGTTTTCATATCCTTCTCGCAAAGATGTGCAGGTATTAAAAACGGTTAATTTTTCTATTCAATCAGGCGAAAAAGTAGCATTAGTAGGACATAGTGGAGCAGGAAAATCTACTATTATTCAGTTGCTTATGCGTTTTTATGAATTAGACAAAGGCGAAATTTCTATCGACAACCGCAATATTGCAGATTATAACTTATTGGCATACAGACAGTTAATAGGAATTGTACCACAAGAAGTTATTTTATTTGGTGGTACGATTGGCGAAAATATAGCTTATGGAAAACCAAATGCAAGCCAAGAAGAAATCAAAATGGCAGCACAAAAAGCAAATGCTTTAACTTTTATTCAGTCTTTCCCAGACGGTTTTGAAACTATTGTAGGTGAAAGAGGCGTAAAACTTTCGGGAGGGCAACGCCAACGCATAGCTATTGCAAGAGCCATATTAAAAGACCCAACTATCTTAATTCTTGACGAGGCAACAAGTTCTTTAGATGCAGAATCCGAACAAGCAGTACAGGAAGCATTGGAAGAACTTATGAAAAATCGTACTACCATTATCATTGCACATCGTTTGGCAACTATTCGCAAAGCCGATAAAATTTATGTTTTAGACAAAGGAAATATTGCAGAGGCAGGCACACACGAAGACTTGTTAAATGTAGAAAGTGGCGTATATGGTAGTTTGGTAAGGTTGCAAATGACTGCAAATGCCTAAAAAAGATGTAATCTTGTATAAAAGTACGGAACAGGAGTTCCGTACTACTCCCAACTTAGATTAGTTATTTTACTTCTACATTAAAACTTACTTCAATATCTGTTTCGCCTGTTGCAATAGTGCTGGTAGCAGACTTTAAATTAGTTTGGTGTTTTAGTGTGACTAAAAAAGTTCCTTTTCCTACACTTCCTGTTTTTTGCACCGTTGCCAAACCTATTGGCAAGTTTTTGCTGTCTTTATCTGCATAGCTTACACTCAATAAATTAGCAGGTGTGCTACTATAAAAAAACTGATGTTCTGCGCCTTCGCTAAGAATTTCGGGAGTTTTATTTTCTACAGGAGTTTTAGATTCATCGAGAACTTCTGTCGTTACTGCATACGTAGTATTTGCCTTCAAAACCAAATTATCTATTTTGGGTGCAACTCCGCCCACACCGTCTATGTCTTGCCATTTTACTTTCACTACTTCGCTTACATTTGCTTGGTTAGTATAAGTTAATAAGACTGTGGTTAATAATTCTTTGCTATCTGTAACAGCTTTATTGTCATCACTTTTGCAGCTTTGCAAAGCAAGCAAAGCCATACAAATGGCAGTACCAAGATTGTGTTTAAAATTTTTCATTTATTTTGTGGTTTAAATTGCAATAATGTTGCAAATATACATAAATGCAACATTATTGCAAATAATACCTAAAAAATATTTATTCTCTAATACTTTCCATAGAATTTGCTTTATTGTAATTACAAAATCTATTATTTTATAGGTTTTCCGCATCAAAATTTTAAAGTAAGGTTTATGTAATAAAATTCGTCTTACTGCTAAAATATTGAACACGGATAGCACAGAACACGCAGATTTACACAGTTTTTCTACTTATAGTACCTTCCTTAACTTATATTTTTCTATGTATCTATGTTACTATGTGGTTAAAATAATTTTGATGCGGAAAACCTAATTATTTTATCTCTCCCAATAGATTTTCGGCTTGTAATTTTAGCATAAATGCTTTATCAAGGTCTTCCTGCCCATTCATTTCGGTAGTAATTTTTTGTAATTCTTCGATAGTTTGGATTTGTAATAGCAATTCTTTTCTATCCCAATCTTTTAATTCTGTCATTTCATTTTTCATTGCCAAATTTTCCATTTTGCCAATGGTTTTTCGCATCTCCAATTTGTTTTGGTTATTTGCCAACATTTTTTTTAGCTTTTGGGTAATTTCTTGATAAGAATGAATACGAATATCTACTATCTTACTATTTTTTTCTACACCTGCTAACAACATTTTGGCAGTTTGTAAACCTTCGGCTTGTAAATTGGGTAAAAAATCATTGTCTATAAAATAAATCACATTGTTAGGATTTTTTGTATAGGCATACAAAATAGTAGCTTGCGGGTTTTCTTTTAGATAAAATTCTCCCCGTTGGCAATAAATAGCTTTGTAAGATTCTAACAAGCCTTGTTCAAATTCTTTTTTCATTTGTATATCTGTTGCCAAATATTTTTCATTTTCTTGTAGCAATGCTTTAATTCTATCTGTTTCTTGTAACAAATTGCCTTGTCCATTAGCTTGAAAAGTTTGTAAAAAATCTTGAAAATCTGTAAGAACAAAGTTTTTTGCAGCTACTTCTATTCTTTTATTTTTGCCATCAGAAATAGTTAAAACGGCTTTTTCGTCTGTATGTAACTCTTCGAGAGAAAAAAAACCTTTGCGTTGCATTTTACCATTTTCTACTATACTTAATTCTACTTTTTGTATTTCTGCCAATAGCATAATTTTTTCGCCTGCCGAAGTTTTGCTAATAATACTATTATTTGTTAATATAATTTCTGTATTATTACGATTAAAATAATAAGCAGCTCCAATAGCCATTGCGACAAAACCAGCAATTTTAAAGCCCCAAGCCAAAAAACCTGTAACAAAAAAAGCACCTATAAACGTAACAAGTCCCACAGCCAAAAAAATACCTGCTTGTTGCATAGGAGAACGACTATCTTTGAGATGATGCACTATTTCTAAATCTGACATAAAATTAGGATTTTATAGGTTTTGCGTTTTATTGATATAATTTTATTTCCAAATCTATAACAAAATAGAGAATTTTACAGAAATTAGAAAGAGTTTATTTTTTATTTTGCTAACTATGTTGATTTATTTTGTTTTTAATTAGAAAAAAATGAAAAATATCATCTTTATAGAATGATAAAAAAAACGATAAAAGTTAATTAATTGTTAAAACTAAAAATAATTAGATATTTTTGTAGCAAAGTACACAGTTTTTGCGTATAGGTATATAAATGTAGCTACAATTATTTTCAGAAAAATAATACTACAAGTTTTCGGTACGTAAATCTTTTACGATTTGCGGTTTTATCTTGCAATATGATTCTTATTTCTGAATCTTCTAAACCTATACAAAGATGAAAACGACAAGAAAAAATGTTTGGAACAATTCTCGGTCTTCCGAAAAACAAAGTGGCAAAGGTGAACACAGAACAGACAACACCCCAAAACCAGAAATCGGAAAAAAACAACGAGAGCAGCAACAAGGTGCAAAACAAGCAACACCTAACAACTGCACAACAAAGTCCGACACGCCACAAGCCTGTCGGGCTTTTTTTTGTAAAAAATAGTATAGATTATTAACGTCTATCGATTACCCACAAGTTTTTAGTGTTATATTTTTATCTTTTAGTATGTTTGTCTTATGAATATGTTTGTGGATATAGAAAAAAAATTTGCAGTCATCATTTTGGTGATAACCGGCTGAATAG
>JBIKRY010000349.1:0-4583 GCA_044348925.1 Bernardetiaceae bacterium | reverse complement strand
AAATAAAGAGCATAAGTTGCTGGAAAATACAAAAACCTTGTGCAATATGTTACTAAATTTTTCAACTTTCCAAGTTTTAAAAGGCTTGCAAAGTTGAAAATGATAGATTTTTTGCATCAAAATTTTTGTCATTTTGAGCATAGCGAAGAATGACAAACTTATATTTTCAAAATTTAACTTTGTAATTATTTCAAAATTTTAATGTGGAAAACCTATGAAAATTATACAAATTTTGCACTTTGTTAATTTTTCTTTATCAAATTAGCTAATGCTTTCTTTATTTTTTCTGTTCTTAGATTTTCTGTGTAAATAGTGGCAGGTGCTACTCTATCTATACAAAGTATATTGCTACACCGTTGGCAAGTTACTCCAACTTCTTTGGTTGGCACTTGTATATCGTCCCAAAAATTGACTTTTTCTTTGAAAGAATCTGTCATCAAAAAGCCAATCGTAACACTACAGGTTTTGTTTGGCGAAAGTTGATAAGCCATAGAAATACAAAAAAATTCATTTTCAGAGTCTATATATTTTGACCTTTGAGCTTTGCAAAATATCTTTTTGGTCGTGTTTTTTTCCAAATCTTTGAGAATATTTAAGGAAATCCATCTTCGACAATAATGTTCTTGTGTTTTGCTACCATGTGGATTATACAAACCTGCCAAATGCAATTCTTTGTTCAAATCATAAACTTCGCCTTCACTTTGTGTATGAAAAAAACGCAAGAAAAATAATTGTTGCAAATCAAAATGTTTAGGCAAAATATTAGTTAAACGGTGGAAAAACATTTCGGGAGAAGCATTATATTTGTGAATTAGCATCGTTAATTCATCTGCTCGAAAGGCTTTATGTTTAAAAAATTTCTGCATATCTGCCAATAATAAGTCTTGTGAAATAATTAAGGCAGAGGCAAAATAAGAGGCTTTAAAATTATTGAGTAATTGTTCGAAAGACGTTAAATGCACCATAGACGAAGTAATAGGTCTGTCTTTGATACCCATTATGGCAAAGCCAAATTCTCTACAAAGAGCAAATGCTTTTTGGTTTTCGTCTAATTTGGTATTTATTAGTAATTTATGTTTGTTTGGAATAAAAACGGTGCGAAAAGATTGTAAATCTTCCAAATCTTTAAAATCAGTTTCTTCTATGTTATAATTAAATTGCGTAATTAATAACTTTTTTAATCCTTCAAAAGATACAAATGGTTGTAATTCTTTATAATTTTCAAAACATTTTTTGGCTTCATCTTCCAAATCTTCAAAATAATTTTCGTGCATTTCTTGATAAGACCGCAATACTGCATAGTAAAAATGCTCGACACTCATATTGTAATTTCTCGCCATTTCTACTAAAGTGCTAATAAAAGCCGATATTTTTGATGGGGTACTTGCCAGCGTATCCAACAAATCGGCAGGCTCGATGCCAAAAATTTCTAATGGCAAACTCGTCAATAAATCAGATTTGAACAACTCCGCAAGTGGCAACAAACTCTTATCTAATTGCAAAGATACCAACCAATCATAATTTACATCAAGAACTTTTGCTAAAACTGCTATTTTATTGGCTTTTGGATATTTTTTTCCTTTTTCAATTTCGTTTAGATAAGAAATAGAAATGCCCGATTCTTCGGCAATATCGGTTAATGATTTTTTACGTTCCAGACGTAATTGCTTAAGTTTTAATCCAAAAAGTAAACGTATATTTTCTTCTTTGAGCATAGTTGCATAAATGGTATAGAAACTATATTTAATGTAAGTAGTGTAGTATAAGTTATGTTATTTATTCATTTTATGCAAGTTAGTTATTTTTAGCTACTTTACAAGCAATAGATTTTGTTTCATAGGTTTTTAATGGATAGTATCTATTTTTATTAGTAGGTTTTGCCATTTTCAAATAACAAAACCTATGATTGTGTTACAAATATCTTTCTTGAATAATACGCAAATGGTGGTTTTGGTGTCCAATAATTGCAAAACCAAGAGCCAATACCGAAATTTCTACCTTATTTGCCAAACCTTTTTGTGCTAAAGTATTTTCATCGAAAGACTGAAATAAATAAATGGTACTTTGTCTAACTGCATAAAACTCTGCAAGTAAATCTTTAAAAGTTCGTTGTTTGGCTGTAGAATTTTCGACAAAATGGTTTTCGTCAAAACCTGCCAACTCGGTGTTATCTTTGCGGGCAAAACGCAAAGCTCGATAGGCTAAAATCCTTTCGGTATCTATCAAATGTTGTAATAGTTCTTTGATTGTCCATTTTCCTGCTGCGTAGGCATAATCTTGTATGCTTTCGAGGGCTAAAAAATCGGCTGTTTCCAAAACTTTTAACGCATTTTTCAATCCTTCGACTACAGTAATATCGTCTGCTACTTGTGCAATATAACGGTCAAAAAATTTTGGTAAGGTTTCGATGCCTGCTTTGTTGCTCATAATTTTTAGGTAATTAAGGTTGTAAATAGGTAGAATGATGTAAAAAAGTATATAATTTAGCTTTTTGCTTATCTTAGGAATCAACAAATTACTATTTTTACAGAAATTGGATACTTGGTAAACCATATTTGTTAGATTAACAAGTTTACAAAATTATCAAAAAAATAAAAAATAATAGTAAACTTACATAAAATAAGGGATAAATTAGTAATTTTCCGATTAATTTCCTATTTTCTATATCTATTGTCAATTAACCTAACTAAAATTACTACTTACATGTATCATAATCCTGAATTAGATAGAGTTCGTAAAACAGCAAATAATACTGGTTGGAAAAAATGGGGTGCGTATCTTTCTGACCGTCAATGGGGTACAGTACGCGAAGATTATAGCAAACATGGCAATGCTTGGGGACATTTGACCTTTGACCTTTCGCGGAGTATGGCATATCGTTGGGGAGAAGATGGCATTGGTGGTTTTTCGGATACCAAAAATACATTGTGTTTTGCGGTTTCGATGTGGAATGGCAAAGACCCTTTTCTCAAAGAAAGACTTTTTGGATTGACCAATCAAGAGGGAAATCATGGCGAAGATGTAAAAGAAATTTACTACCATTTGGATTCTACGCCTACACATTCCTATATGAAAATGTTGTATAAATATCCACAAAATAGGTTTCCTTACGAAGAATTATATGCTATCAACCGACAACGCAACCGTTTGGAAGATGAATATGAACTGTTGGATACAGGAATTTTTGATAAAGACGAATATTTTGATGTGTTTATAGAATATGCAAAAGAAGCCGAAGAGGATATTCTCATCAAAATTACTGCTTACAATAGACATAACAAAGAAGCCGAATTGCACTTGTTGCCAACTATTTGGTTTAGAAATACGTGGAGTTGGGGATATTGGGAAGATAAACCATTGATGTATGTAAAAGAGGAAAACCAAATTTTTGCTTCCCATGCAAGTTTGGGAAATTTTCGACTGCATTATGAAGGCAAACCCGAACTGCTATTTTGCGAAAATGAAACCAACAAACAACGCACTTACGGCAAACCGAATCATTCTCGATATTTGAAAGATGGCATCAACGAATATGTAGTAAACAACAAACCTACAGTAAATCCATCATTGAAAGGCACAAAAGCTGCTTTACATTTTCATCATTACGTTGCACCATTGGGCAAAGTTGAAATCCGTTTGCGTTTGACAAAATCTTTTATCCCGCCGTCAGCCAATCCATACATGATGACACCGCAGGAAATGTATTCACCCGAAAACGAGGAACATCACGCACCAACAACGCCTGAAGCACGCAAAAGAATCATAGAACCACCGTTTTTGGCTTTTGACCAAATATTCGAAACACGCATCAAGGAGGCAGATTTGTTTTATGACCATATTCAAATGCACGTAAAAGATGCCGAACTTCGCAAAATTCAACGACAAAGTTATGCAGGAATGTTGTGGAGTAAGCAATATTATTATTACAATATCAACCAATGGCTAAAAGGAGACCCTAATCCCGAATTAGAACCTGTGCCAGCAGAAAGAGAACACGGCAGAAATTCGGGTTGGAAACATTTATACAATTCCAATTTGATTTCTATGCCCGACAAATGGGAATATCCTTGGTATGCGGCTTGGGATTTGGCTTTTCACTGTATTCCGTTGGCACGCATAGACCCAAATTTTGCAAAAAGACAGTTGCAATTAATGTTGCGAGAATATTATATGCACCCAAACGGACAAATTCCTGCTTATGAATGGAATTTTTCTGATGTAAATCCACCTGTCCACGCATACGGTGCGTGGAAAGTCTATTTGATTGACAAAGAATTTAATCAAGGAACAGGAGATGTAGATTTTTTGGCAAAAGTCTTTCATAAATTGCTGATGAATTTTACTTGGTGGGTAAATCAAAAAGATAGTGGCGGAAATAATCTCTTTGAAGGTGGCTTTTTAGGTTTGGATAATATTGGCGTTTTTGATAGAAATATGAAATTGCCCGAAAATAGCTATATGGAACAAGCAGACGGCACAAGTTGGATGGCAATGTATTCCCTAAATATGATGCGAATTGCCTTGGAATTGTCCCTAACCAAACCATATTATCAAGAAATGGCTTCCAAATTTTTTGAACATTT
>JBIKRY010000348.1:0-4596 GCA_044348925.1 Bernardetiaceae bacterium | reverse complement strand
TATATACAAAATACACAAAAATAATGCACTGCTCAATAGATATAGGAAACACATACGCAAAAATAGTTTCAAAAATAAATGCAAATAATTGAAAATCCAATATTTATACTGAAATGTATGATCAATTAAATTATTTACTTTTACTTAATTATACAAAATTTTGCGTTTTCTATTTTCTTTTCTTTTTAGGTTTTTCAAATTTCATTTTAAACTTGATTCCAAGTTTGATAATTAAATTCTTGTAAAATTTTTATTCTAAATTTTTAGATTTAGTCATAGAAATTATTAATTTTATAGTTTAAGCACAAAATATGATTTTTAGCATTATTTTTTGTAGTACAAATTACGAATAATTTTTTGCTGATGGATATAAAAAAGATATAATTTAAAAAATTACATGTTTATAAAAATATTCATAAATTTTATGATAATATCCAATAGTTTAGTAATATTCATATTGTGCTTATGTAAAGAATAGGTTAATGTGTTGAAAAATTTATCCTTTGTCTATGTTATTTCGTCCTTTATTCTATATTTTTTGGGTTTTTAGTTATTGTTTTTGCAATTCTGTTGCAATAGCACAGATGAACTTAGACGCAAACAAATCTCTTTCTCAATTTAGTATTGATTTTTGGACAGCAGACCGAGGATTGCCAAGTGTTGCAGTTACTAAAGTATTGCAAAGTAAAGAAAATTATATTTGGTTGGGTACATACGATGGGCTTTTACGTTTTGATGGGGCAAGTTTTATGTTGTATAATAGTGGAAATGTTCCTTCTTTTTCAATTAATGATGTAATTTCTATACTTGAAGACCATACAGGTACTTTATGGATAGGTACAAATGGAGGAGGATTACTCAAATATTCTGATGGACATTTTCGCAAAAATGGAGGTAATCTTTACCAAAATGAAACAATTACCGCAATTTATGAAGATAAAAAAGGAATAGTCTGGGCAGCAGGGAAAAATGGAATTATAAAAATAGGTCATGGAAAAGTAAACTATCACAAAATTCCAAATTTTGACAAAGTACAAGCAACTTCTATTACACAGGATTGGAATGGAAATATGTGGTTTGGAACCGTAAAAAATGGGATTATTTTTGTAAAAGATGGCACAGATGAAGTTACTAACTTCGGATTTGCCGATAAATTAACAGATGAAAGAATTACTACTTTATATACTAGTCGGAGTCATCAAATTTGGGTAGGTACAGAGGCTGGTTTATTTCAATACCAAGCTGATAGCACTTTCAAATTATTTGAATTTGAGGGTAAATTGCCACTGAATACACGCATCAATGCTATTTATGAAGATATGCAAGGTAGTATTTGGGTAGCTACTAGTGACGGATTGTGTCGTTATCGGAAAGGTGTGGTAGATGTGCTAACGGTTATTCAAGGTTTGCCTGATAACGATATTCGTTCTATTACCGCAGACCAAGAAGGTTGTCTTTGGGTTGGCACTTATCGGTCAGGTTTGATGCGAATAAAAGATGGCAAATTTACCAATTTTACTGCTCATGAAGGATTAGTAAATGAGGCAGTAAATTCTATTATTCAAGACTCTAAAAATAATCTTTGGTTGGCAACTGATAGAGGAGTAAGCAAATATGATGGTAATTCATTTATAAATATTGTCGAAGGATTGCCTAATGCAAAGGTACGAGATATTATAGAAGACAAAAAAGGTAGAATTTGGTTTGCAACATATGGAGGTTTGGTTTTGTATGAAAATGGTAAAATGAATATTTGGAATAAGAAAAAAGGTTTATCAGATGACCAGACCAGACGTTTGTTTATCGACAGCCAAGACCAAATGTGGATAGGTACAAAAGCAGGCATTGATTTGATGACTACAGACGGTAAATTTGAGCATTTTAATACAGATGATGGACTTAGTTCTGATTATATTATGAGTATTGATGAAAGTCCTACACGAGGTATTATGATTGGCACGAATGGTGGTGGCTTAAATTTATTGAAAGATAAAGAAATAAAAGTAATTGGAACCAAACAAGGTTTGGCTGGTGATGTAGTATTTCATGCATACGAAGATACTGCAAAGGTTTTGTGGATTGGTACAAATGGAGGATTAACAAGGGTAGAAAAAAATAATTTTTCACAAATAACCGAACAAGATGGTTTGTTGAGTGATAAAATTTTTCAAATTGTAGAAGATTCCTCTGGATATATGTGGATGAGTTGTAACAAAGGCGTATTTAAAGTGCTAAAAAAAGAACTAAATCAGGTTTCTATTGGTAAAATTCGTAAGGTAAATGCAATTACTTATACCAAATATGATGGTTTATTAACGAATGAAATACCTGCAAATGGCAAAATTTGTGAGCTTAAAAATGGGCAACTTGCTATTCCCACCCTCAAAGGATTTTCTTTGATTAATCCCAACAATATTAGAATGAATCGGATTCGCCCACCTGTTTATGTAGAAGAAGTATATTTAGATGGTAAGTTAGCCCATAATGAAGAGGGAGATGAAGATGAAGAAATATTAGTAATTCCACAACATATCAAAAGGATAGATATTCGTTATGCAGCATTAAGTTTGTTTGCCTCCGAAAAAATTCAATTTCAATATCGTTTAGAACCATACGATAGTCGTTGGATAGAAGTTGGCAGTGATAGAGTGGCACATTTTACCAATTTACCAGCAGGCGAATATACTTTCAGAGTCATAGCCTGTAATAATGATGGGGTTTGGAATAAAAAAGGTGCAACATTCAAATTTAGAATTAAATCATATATTTATCAACAAGCATGGTTTTATTATGTATTAATTATTGCTGTTGGTTTGTGGCTTTGGTATTATAACCGTAGTTTAAAACTTAAAAAAGCAGAAGAAGAGGAAGAAGAAAAATTAGCAAAAATGTTGGAAAATAAAAAAGAGGATTAAGGAATGTTGCTTATAGATTTTTAGTGGAATTTATTAAAAAACAGTCAATACCTTTATCGAAAGTTATGATGACGGTTTTAAAAAAGCTTACAAAGATAGCAACCGAGCAAAAATAAACCTAACAGTTCTTTAAGAACTGTTAGATTAAAAAACTACTCATTTTTAGGAAACCTCTCCATAAACTCTTGCAACTTGCTTTTTAATTCATTTATTTCTCCTCGTAATTCTTCATTTTCTTTCGTCAAAGCTGAGTTTACAACATTGTCCCCTAAATAAAAATTCTGTGTGCCAAAATTTACACCTCCACCTTGCCCAGAATCGTGATTGTTTTGTGTAAATGCAGTTGTTTCAGGATAAAACTCTTGCACTTTGACGTTTAGCTTGGCAGCAAATTCCATTACTTTTTGACTATCAACCCTACTTTTATTCATTTCATAGTTTTGGTAGGTTGTCAAAGGAATATCTAACAAATCAGCCATTGCTGCCTGTGTTAAGCCTCTTGACGTTCTAATATCTCGTAATTGACCTCCTATTTTGTCTATCATAATTTTTAAAAGTTTAAATCTTGTTTTTCAAAGGTAAAAACTTATTTGAGAGTTTTCAAGTTTCTGTGTAAAAATAAACGTAAAAAAACTATTTTTTGGGTGTAAAAACTTGTAAAATAGGTTTTTGAATGTGGAAAAAAATAAATAGATTGGGCTTTTACTCTCGCATAGAAATTTATAGAATATGAATAAACAAGAAATTATCAAGCAAATAGCTGATAAAACCAAGCTATCACAAAAAGAAGTTGCAATGATTTTAGATAAATTATTGCAAACCATTCAAGAGAACACAGAAAAAGGGCAAACTACAACTTTTAATAATTTTGGTAGTTTTTTTGTGAAACCTCGCAAAGCAAGAACTATTAAAGTTTTTGGTAAAGAATTGCTTACTATTGCTGCCACAAAAACAGTAGGATTTCGTTTTGCAAAGAAGTTTAAAAAAACTATTGCAGAAATAATCATAAAACCAGAACAAATAGAAACCGAAAATAAAGTAATTGCAAAAACTGAAAAGCAAAATGAAGTAGTTACAAAACCTACAAATAGTAAAACTATTTCCGAAGTAAAAACTACAAATGTAGATTTTTCAGAAAGTAAAAATACGAATAAAAATTTAGCAGAAACAGAAAAAACGAATTTAGAAACTGTAAATAAAGATAGTGAAAAGTCTGATGATGAAATAGAAACAAAAACCTATACATCTGAAAGTGGCAAATTTGGGGAACTAATTACAGGAAAACGTAGGAATACGCCAAAAGAGGAAATTGAGTTTGAACTCAATTATCGAGGTAAAATAGGTTATGAAATTGTAACAGATTTTGTGCAGTGGACAGATAAGCCAAATTTTCCAATTATTTCAATGCCATTAAAAGATGCGTTGGTATTAGAAGCCTATAAACCGAAAAATAATAGCACAAAAGGAGTTTGTGAAAATCTGTTTTATGAAAATCTTACAAGTCATTTTACAGACATTCGCAGTAGTTTGGTATTGCCAATGGCTAAGAAAAGATATAGCTATCAACCTGATTTAGTATATATTGATGAAAGTTTTAACTTGTTTATTGACATAGAAATTGACGAACCTTATGACGGAATTACACGAAAACCTACACACTATTACAATTCTTCTGATAGAA
>JBIKRY010000347.1:0-4603 GCA_044348925.1 Bernardetiaceae bacterium | reverse complement strand
CCAAAAGTTGACAAATGTCCATATGGTAAAATTGGAATAAAATTGCCAAAGTGGGAATTGCTGATTTATTATATATTTTACTTGTAACTTGTTGATTATCAATAAAGTAATCCGTAGTTCACGTTAATTAGATTTATTGTAATTATTTTATATTTTAAGTGTAATTTTTTGATATTTTAGCTTATAAACGGGAAAGCCGTACAAAATTGCTTTTACAATTCTGTACGGTGCTTATTTTTGTAGAATATATCTAATTTTAAAATATATTTTAAAAAGCTATTCCACTTAGTAGGTTTTAAATTCAAATGGTACATCTACCAATTCTGAAAACTCTTGACCAGCTTCCTCCATATCTTCGTCGTCTTCGTGGTAATACCATATTACTTTAACACCGTCCACTTCTTCCAAAGCAGATAATACGTCAAGTATTAACTTAGAAGACGCAGTATTAAAATATTCAAGCTTAAATTGAAAGCCTGTTGTTGGGTTAGGTTGTTTTTGATACTGTTCTATCCAAGCAATGATAGGCTCGTAAAATTCAGCGGCATCTTCAGGCAAAGAACGACCAGAGATTTCAAAAACGGCACCGTCTTTATCTAAAATTACTTGTGGAGTATCCTCAGTTCCTGCAGTGTGTACTTTTTCCATTGTATATGAAAGTGTATATTTTTAAGACTAAGCAAATTTTTATTGTGCATAACTAAAATTATGCGTGTTAATTTTGTTATTCTCCACCTTTTCCACTACGTGAAATAGTAGCTTTAAGGGAGAAAAAAGTTAGATTTTCATCAATTGGTTCAAAGTCGAAACGGAGTTTTTGTCCAGACTTGCGTGCCATATCTACAAATCCGAGACCTGCACCACCTTTCGAAGACAATCCATCACTTCCTTTGATAATAGATTTATAAAGTTCTTTCAAACCGTCTTTATCTAAGTTATTGATTCTTTCTAATTTTTCGGAAATATCGGGTACTCTAATGTTAGGCATTGCATTGCCAGACGTGATAATGTATTCGTCCTCATGCTTTCCTATCATAAAGATAGCATTATTTTTACCGTAGGTTTCTACATCAAAACTTTCTGCGTGTTTACAGATATTTTGCAAAGACTCCACCATGACGTTAAAAACCTTTCGTTTGATGCTACCATCTTCCCCAAAAGAATCCATGTTCCTTTCAGCCATCGCCAAAACAGATTTGGTTACTTCTTGGTTGAACTCACCCTCATATACCAAAATCAAGCTCTGTCGGAGCATTGTTTTGTGCAAATCATAGATATACTTCATCTGATGTAAAAGCTATGTCTTCGTTAATTGTGTGCAAAAATAAAGGATTTTTTTAATTATCCTCGTTTTATGATGTCAATATATAAACTTTTTTTAAATAAAAAGCATTTTGCAAAAAAAAAAAAACTTTTTTTATCTTTTTTATATCTTTTTTGATTTTTTAACAGAAATCATTGACTTTTTTTTGCTTTTTTTACCTTAAATTTGTAGATTGCAAAAAACATACCAACCTATATATAACAAACTATTAAAATCCTCCTACATTATTTTGGGTATTTTTATGGCTTGTTATAATTTTTTTGTAATCTACTTTTATATCATTTATTCTAAGCAATCTATCTATGCAATTTCTTAAATTCACCCTTGCCACAGTGCTTGGCATTTTACTGTTTTGTGTGTTAGCCATTTTTATACTTTTAGGTATGGTTGGCGTTGCAAGTGCAAAACAAGAAAAAATTACCACCATAGAAAATAAATCTTTTCTTAAAATTACTTTAGATGAACCTGTTGCCGAACTTGGCGAAGATGACCCTTTTGAAGAGTTGGGTTTGCCAATCGAAAATGGCAATGGAAAAATCGGTTTGGTCGATATTCTCAAAGCTATTAAAGCTGCTAAAACTGACGACAAAATCAAAGGTATTTATTTGGCTGTAGATATGCCACAAGCTGGCTATGCGGTTTTGTCCGAAATTCGACAAGCTTTAGTAGATTTTAAGACTTCTAAAAAACCTATTTATGCCTATAGTGAAATTTATACCGAAGGTGCATATTATTTGGCTTCGGTAGCCGACAAAATTTGGGTAAATCCTGCGGGAGGTATCGAAATAAATGGTTTGGCAGTAGAAAAAACCTATTTCAAAAATATGTTTGAAAAAATAGGCGTAAAACCAGAAATATTTAAAGTTGGTGATTTTAAAAGTGCTGTAGAACCTTTTTTCTTAGACAAAATGAGTGATGCAGACCGTTTGCAAACAAGTACCTATTTGAATACCTTATATAATGTATATTTGGACGACATTGCAAGTTCGAGAAATATTCCTAAAGAGGAATTAAAAGAAATTTCGGCAAAAATGTTGGTGCAAAGTGTAGGAGATGCAGTTCGATATAAATTGGTCAATGATACCTTATATTTTGACCAAGTGCAGGCAGAATTGCGAAAAGTGGCGGAAATAGAAGACAAAGAAAAGATTAAAATGGTAAGTATTCAAAAATATGTAAAATCAGATTTTGTAAGCAAGCAATATCCTTATAACAAAACCAAAATTGCGGTAATTGTGGCAGAGGGCAATATTGTATCGGGCAAAGGTGATGGCGAGAACATTGGCTCGGAAAAATTTGCCGAAGAAATTCGCAAAGCACGCAAAGATACAGACATCAAAGCTATTATACTCCGTATCAATTCGCCTGGAGGCAGTGCTTTGGCATCAGATATTATGTGGCGTGAAATTATGGAAGCCAAAAAAGTAAAGCCTGTTATTGCGTCTATGTCTAATGTGGCTGCATCTGGAGGGTATTATATGGCAATGGGTTGCGATACGATTGTGGCACAAGCCAATACTATTACAGGTTCTATTGGTGTTTTTGGTATGTTGTTTAATGCCGAAAATTTGTTGAACGAAAAAATGGGTTTAACTTTTGATAGAGTGAGTACAGGAGAATTTTCTTCGTTGGGAATGCCTACCAAAGCCATTACAGAACCAGAAAGACAAATTATTCAAAAAAGTGTAGAAAATATTTACCAAACTTTTACCAGCAAAGCTGCACAAGGTCGCAAAATGCACATAGATTCGTTAAAAAAAGTAGCTTCGGGCAGAGTTTGGACAGGTGCTGATGCACAACGAATAGGTTTGGTAGATATTTTGGGAGGTTTGGACAAGGCTGTAGAAATTGCAGCTGCTATGGCAAAATTGAAACCCGAAGAATATGCCCTAAAATATATGCCTAAAAAAGAAAATTTGCTTGACCGTTTGATGCAAGCAGGCGAAAAAGAAGTGAGAGTTAGTCGTTTACAAGCCCAATTTGGTATGTTTTATCCTTATTATCAACAAATGATGGAACTCAAAAACTATGAAGGTGTACAAGCAAGACTGCCATTTACCTTGCAAATAAAATAGCTATCGATTACCCACAAGTTGAACTACCAACCCCACCCCCTGCCCCTCCCCTTCTGGGAGGGGCAGGGGGTGGGGTTGGTAGTTCAATGAAATTTTTACACTTTTAATAAAATTAATTTTATTAAATTTTTGTAACTTATTGATTATCAATTACTTAAAAACAATAAAATTTGTGGGTAATCGATAGAAATAAAATAGATATGACAACTTGCGTAGTAATGACTGGAGCTACATACTACGCAAGTTATTATAAATATGGTTTAATATAAAAAAATTAGCTATTTCTCCCCTTTATAACACAGTTTCCTACCTCTTTTGACCAATTATAATTTATTTTTTATTTTTCTACATCTTGTGCAACTATTTTGAAACCAAACGGCTCTTAAATATAGAGGACAAGTTATGCACCGCATAACAAAACCTATTAATAAACCCAAACTACTTTTGATGTAATGTAGGCTTTTTAGAAACCTACATTACAATTTTTTGTAGCCAAAATAGCAATCTTTGTAGTAAGCAATTTTATTGCTACACATCAAAATATATAAAATTTTTAATCCTAATTTATATGCTGTAACAGACAAAGCTACTTTTAGTGGCTTTTTCTTTTTATATTACTGTTATTTGCATAGCTTGTTAGCCTAAATTTATTTTCTTTTTGCCATTTTTTTCCTAATTCTACTCAAAGTTTCAGGTTTCATTCCAAGATAAGATGCGATATAGTGTTGTGGAAATAAATCTATTACTTTAGGTCTTTGTGCTATTAGCTTTGTATATCTTTCTTCGGCACTGTCATAAATGAACGAAAGTTGTCTTTGATAATTAAGATTAAATAGAAAGCTAAAATAGAGTCTGAAGAAAGAATTAATGGTCATATATTTATCCACCAATTTTTCCACTTCTGTTAATTCTATTTTGTATAATAGCACATCAGAAACGGCTTGGACATTTAATTGTGTAGCAATAGCATTCGCATAAGCATAATTATCGGTAAATAAAATAGGGGCAATATAACAACTTGAGGTAATTTCATCACCTTTGCCATTTACATAAAACCCGCGAAGATTGCCTTCTTTCACAAAATATAGATATTTTATTCTATCACCATCTTGTAATAAAAATTCTTTTTTTGGCAGTTTGGTTTCTTGTTGTAACAAACTACAAAAAGCCTCAAAAGCAATTTGGTCGTAAGGAACAAACCTTT
>JBIKRY010000079.1:0-16238 GCA_044348925.1 Bernardetiaceae bacterium | reverse complement strand
CTGTCGTAAAATCGGGCTGCCCTACTACAAACTCCGCATTTTGTCCGTTGGTGTAGTTTTGTGTAAGGGCTGCGGTGGTCGTGAACTGGTTAGCGTTGCTGTAGCTTGTGCCTCCTGCGTTAGTAGCATAGGCTCTGTAATAAACAAGCGTAGCAGCAGGTAATTCTCTGAGGAATAGAGCAAAACTGCCTATGGTAGCTACACCCGAAGCCACTACTTTGTTGTCGGCAGTGGTTGGGGTCGTATTGCTCGTACTCCATACTACGCCTACTTCTGTGAGTCCTGTACCTGCCGTTACGTTACCACCTGCTACAGCTGTGTAAGATTTTACTAAGCTGTGGGTGGGGGTGGCGGCTAAGGTAGGAGCAGGTGGTATTCCCGAAAAAGTTACTAATCTGTTATTCGATAGGTCTGCTACTATTATTTTGCTACCTACCCAATCTGCGAGAGCACCATAAGGAGATGCGAGACTACTTTGCGAAGTTGCAGCAGTAGCAGTTGTGAAACTGGTTTGTCCTAAAACCCCATCAGCAGCAGCCCCATCGGCTTTAGCCAAAGCATTGTCATAACGCAAAACTCTGTTATTATTTTTATCTGCTACCCATAAATTTCCATTAAAATCAGTTGAAACACTAAAAGGATTATTTAAGGTATTATTTTGCGTTGTCCCTCCACGATTTGCATTATTTGAAGTAAAGTCAGCTTGCCCTAAAACTCCATCAGCAACTGCACCATTAGCTTTGCTGGCTGCATTATTGAACTTTAATACCCTGTGATTGTTAGCATCTGCCACCCACAACGTAGTGCCTTGCATAGTTATGATGAGAGGAACACTCAAGGTATTAGCTGCCACTGCACCACTTCTATTAGATGAACCCGAAGTAAAGGTAGCTTGTCCTAAAACTCCATCAGCATTTGCCCCATTAGTTTTGAGGGCTGCCTTATTGAAACGTAGAACACGATGATTAAACTGTTCAGCAACAAATAAATTACCTTCATTATCTACTGTTATTCCAACAGGCAGCAGCATACCACTTTGTGTTGTAGCTCCTGTCCCTGTACCAAAAGTAGCTTGCCCTAAAACCCCATTGGCAGCAGGTTTGTTAGTACTTATACTATGTGCATTATTAAACCACAAGACCCGATTATTCCCATAATCTGACACCCATAACCTGCCGCTATTATCTACAAAAGTGCGAGAACCACCACTAAGACTTGATGCACTTAGACCTCCGTTATTGGCTGTACTTGAAGTAAAATCTGGCTGCCCAAAAACTAATTCTGCCGTTGGATTATTTGCTGTGATGGGGTAAGCAAAACGCAAGACTCTGTTATTACTAGCGTCTGATACATAAAGTTTGCCATTCACATAATCTATTGATGTATCAGCAGGGCTATTAAACTTTTGGGTAGTAGTCCCCGAAGTACCTGTCGTAAAATCTGGTTGCCCTACTACAAACTCGGCATTTTGTCCATTGGTGTAGTTTTGCGTAAGGGCTGCGGTGGTCGTGAAGTTGGCAGCAGTGCTGTAGCTTGTGCCTAATCCATTTGTTGCATAAGTCCGATAATTGATGGCAGTATTAGCAGGAAGTTCACGTACAAAAATCGTAAAAGCTCCTATGCTTTTAAGTCCAGAAGCTACAACTTTATTGTCTGCAATAGTTGGATTTGCATTACTTGTACTCCAAACTATGCCTATTTCTGTAAAACCTGTTCCAGCAGTAACATTGCCTCCTAAAATAGCTGTATAAGCACCTACAGAACTATGCGTAGGTGTAGTAACTGTAATAGCTGTTGGTGCTACAACTGTATAACTGTAATTTGCACCTGCATTGTTGTTCAAATTCAGCGTTGCCATGTCATACGCATTTTGCAAAATCCCTGCTGTACCTGCTAAAGTGGTAAGTTCTGCGGAAGTACGATTAGAGGAGAATACATAATACTTGACATTGGTGCTTAGGGATTGTGCAGGAATAGTAGCTGTGCCTATAGAACCAGAAAAATTAAATTGTACGATAGAAGAAGTTACAAAATCATCGGTAGAATAACGTACAAATATATTTTCGCCAGTTGCAGGTGCAGAAGCAGTATTGACAGTTACTACTACATTATCTACTGCTGTAACCGAACCCGCAGTAGGTGCTTGACTAACCGTTGTTAAAGCAACAGGGTTGAAAGCTGTAGCCCAGATTGCAGATAAGTTATCGGCTGTTGCATTTTCCTGAATGTTTATGGTGTAGAAGGTATTATTTGCTAAAGCAGCCAAATTGCCATCTACGCCGCCGTTACTTGTGTTGTACCTTGCACTATTGACAACAGATGAAGGAACTACAATGCTATTGAGTGCATAACCTACGCCTGTGGCATCACCTGTGTTGTAAGGTCGCCAGCAAGGGTTGTAGTTTGGCGAACCTGTCGTGCCTACATGAAAGGCATACGTTTGCGTGGCAGGTGTCGGTGCTGCGGTGGTCTGAAACCGTGCTTGGCGAAACAATCCTAAATCTGTGAGGTTAAGTCGGCTGTTTGATAAAGCAGGACTTGTACTACTTGTAAGATTGGTATAAAAAACAGTTGCTTGCCCCAAACTTGTTTTTATATCAAGCATAGTAAGCAATAGGAAAAAAAAGGCAAAAAAATATTTTTTTTGCCTCTGCACAACATCAAAGTTGTTGGGAAATTTTTTATGCCACAAAAGCATAGAATTAATAAGAACTTTCATAATTTTTGTCATTAAAATAAGAAGATATTACAATATTTTAAAAGCATAAAGTTATGTTTTTGTTTTAATTTTCCTAATTTTTTTTATTTTTTTATGAGTGGTAAAATGTAGCAATAAAATAAGGTATGCAGGTAAGATGTGTAATTGTAGTAGGTAGCAAAAGATAGGTACTTTTTTAGGATAAAGCGTAGTTTTTATAACAAAAAACACGCATTTTTATCTACCATAGGGTTTCAAAATTAAATTTTTTACTACGTAGCTGGAGCTACGTAGTAAAACACAAATTGCATGAACTATTTATACTGTTGGTTTTTCCTCTACAGATTCTATTAATTTAAAACCTGTTCCATGTACATTAATAATTTGCAAACACTCATCACTTTTCAAATATTTACGCAACTTAGTAATATATACGTCCATACTTCTGGAGTTGAAATAATTGTCGTCAAACCATATTTTTTTCAAGGCATGACTTCTTTCTAAAGTTTGATTTTTGTGTTGGCACAACATTGCCAAAAGTTCTGCTTCTTTGGAGGTCAATTTATATTCTTCATTTTCAGCTTTTAAGGTCTGTAAATCTGCCTCAAATTTGAAATGTCCTATAGTATAACTTTTTAATTCTGGTGGGTGTTGATTTTCTGCACTTACTTTTGTACGGCGTAAAATAGCAGCAATTCGCAACCGCAACTCTTCCATGCTAAACGGTTTTGTAAGATAATCATCTGCTCCGAGTTTCAAACCTTTGATAGCATCTTCTTTCAGTGCTTTGGCAGTAAGGAAAATAATAGGTGTTTGTTTATCTGTTTTACGAATCTCTTCGGCTACCGAAAAGCCGTCCATAATTGGCATCATTACATCAAAAATACACAAATCAAACTTGCCTCTTTGAAATGCTTGCAAACCATTTTTTCCATCTCTCAATAAAGTAGTTGTAAAACCTTTTATTTCAAGATATTCTTTAAGAATTTGCCCTAAATTCTCATCATCTTCCAATAATAAAACCTTTGTTCCGTTCATTTTTTTACGTAGTTTAAGTATTTTTATACGGCACAGACAAAAGCCTATGCTACTTTTTTAATTTTTTTCTTGTTTGAAAGGCAAAAAAATCGTAAATGTGCTACCAAGATTCAATTCACTTTGCACACTAATTTGACCATTGTGTGCATCTACCATCGTTTTTACATAACTTAGTCCCAAACCAAAACCTTTTACATCATGTACATTGCCTGTAGGAACACGATAAAAACGGTCAAATACTTTTGTAATGGTATCTTTTGCAATTCCAACGCCTTTGTCTGCAATCGTAATCACAATACCATTTTTTACGTTTTCTGTACTTACACTAATATCAGGATTTTGTGGCGAATATTTGTTGGCATTGTCCAGCAAATTAAAAATAATGTTCGTCAAATGTACCTCATCTGCTTCTATCCACGCATTTTCGGCATGGAAAAAAGTTTCTACCAAACCATTTTTATTTTCTATTTGAATAGCCATATTTTGCAATACCTTATCTATGATTTTGTGAACATCGAGAGTATCTATTTTCAGTTTAAAATCACTTTTTTCTAAAGTTGCAATTTGTAATACTTTTTCTATTTGCTGTCCAAGTCGGTGGTTTTCTTCTTTGATAATATTGAGATAACGGTTTAGTTGTCGAGAATTATTTTGCATATCAGGGTCTTGCATTACTTCACAAGCCAAAGAAATCGTAGAAACAGGCGTTTTAAATTCATGCGTCATATTGTTGATAAAATCATTGGTAATTTGTGAAGTTTTCTTTTGGCGAATAATGGTCGAAATTGCCACCATAAAACAAGCCAAAATTACCCCAATCAAGGCTATCGAAGTTCCAAATACCCATAACATATCTCGCATAAGATAGGCAGTTTGGTTAGGAAATGCAATATACAAATAACTTGCAGGAGCAAATTCATCATTAGGAAATAACCTTGCATGAAAACCAGATTGCAATAATTCTAACTTTACTTTTACATCATTACAAAATAATATTTCATAATTACGAGTATCTAATACGCCAAATGTATAATCTAAATCTATATCTTTGCCTTGCATTTCTGTTTTTAGCAAAGAATCTATCAAACAACCATCAATTCTGGATTCAATAGGTCTTTCAAAATTTACCAAATATTCCATCACTACCGCCACCATATCCACTTTATTTACGTATTTCAAATAGCTTTGTTGTTGCACATTTTGGACATATTCTAACGAATCTATAGAGTCTAAAATAGGATATAATTGTTCGTAATTAAAATTTGGTGTTTCTAAAACATTATTTATTTTGTTGCGTCTTGCAAAACCTGTTTTGCTGATAATAGATTCTTCTTCTACTTCTATTTCATAGCCATTACCTGTCAAAATTGGGTTACTTAGTGTTTTTCTGCGTTTGATTACTTTATCTTCTTTCCAACGTGCAGTACCGTTAGAATCTACCTTCATCACAATTTTGCTATTTTGTTTGCGACTTTTTTCTATATTTTCACGTGTCGCATACAATATTTCACGAGTTTCGAGCCTCCTACTTACTGCCTCCAATACATCATGAATATTGTGCTTAAATCTGTCTTCGGTAATTTTTATGGCATTGATTATCCAATAAAATTGCAAACCCAACAAACCCAACAAAGCAAAACTCATTGCCACAATAATATAGACGATTTTTTGTTTACTCATATTTATATGCGTATTTGTTTGGCGTATTTGTTTGGATTGTTTTTAGAAAATACTTGCTTAGCTATTTCTTTTTCTAACGCAAAATTACGCAAGAAATTCAATCTACTACTTGATTTAACACACTTTAACTTTGCTATACAAACCAAAATATAAGCCTCATAAAATAGCAATCACACAAAAATATGTAAAATTGGTGCTTTATTTGTTAGGCACTATTTTATATAAATAATTTAAGTTCCGTAACTACGCAACTTATGTCAAATATTAAAATTTACTACTACTATTTATTTTTTCAAAAGATAGTAGTAATTTGATTTATCATTTATTTTGTTTTAATTTCGCAAAAAATTGAGAATAGGTATTGCCAAACATATTATTCTCAAAACTACTAAAAACTAATTTAATTACTTTCTTGTTTTATAAATAGTAAAAAAAATTATCTATGAGTATATTTTTACTCTTACTTGCTTTATTGATTAATATTGGTTTATCGTGTTTCCTCTTTTTTGTAAATATTGCCGAAAAAGATTTGTTGCACTTAAGTATTTCGGGTTTCTTATTTACCAATGCGTTATTTTCGACCATTGTATTAATAAAAATATATCGCCAATATTGGAAACCTATGCAAAATATTTCGGCTAAAACTAAAGAGGTATTAAAAGAAGCAAATCTTAAAATACATAGCTCAGAAATAGAAAATATTGCACAAGCTATCCATATCTTACAAAATACAGAGCAGAAAACAAAATGGCAAAATGATGGTTTTCAACGACTAAATGAGTTATTGAGTAGTAGCATAGATACCAATCTGGAAGGTTTTGGCATCAAGACTTTGCAATTTTTTACGAAATATGCCGATGCTTTGGCAGGTTGTATTTATCTATTAGACGATAAAAAAGAAAATTTTTATCCGTTGGTTTGCAAAGGTTTTTCCATTCAAAAAATTCAACAACAAGATTTACATTACCAAAACGGTTTATTGGGGGCAGTATTTAGCAACCAAGAAAAAATGTACTTGACCGAAGTTACTCCAGATAGAGAATTGAGTAGTAGTATATTTAGCAAAATGCCCATCAGTATTTTACTCATTCCATTGTCGGTTGGACAAAAAAAGATAGGTATTTTAGAACTTGCATTTGATAAAATTTTATTACAATACCAAATAGATTTTTTAGATAAAGTTAGTTTTGCGATTGCCTCTGCACTTGCCGAAGAAATACAAGAGTTGGCTATTCAACGCTTAGTGTTAGCAGAGCAAAACAATAATATGACTTTACAACTTCAAGAAGAAGAGTTGCGACAAAATATAGAGGAATTACGCACTAATCAAGCAAAATTAGACGACCAGATTAGAGTTACCGAAAAAATAAAAAAAGAATTAGCAGCAAGAGTAGGCGTATTAGATACTACCGCCATTGTAACCGAATCCGATTTGTTTGGCAATATCACGTATGCAAATCCGAAATTTTGCGAGGTTTCGCAATTTTCTTTGCAAGAGTGTATGGGTAAACCGCATAATATTGTTAGGCATCCTGATAATTCAAAACAACTTTTTAAGGAAATGTGGGATACCATTCAAGGTGGTCGTATATTTCGTGGCACTCTCCCAAATCGGGCAAAAGATGGCAGTACCTATTGGGTAGAAGCAAATATAGCTCCTGTTTTTGACGAAAATGGAACTATTTTCAAGTACATTGGAGTCCGTTTTGACGTTACCCAACGCATATTGCGGGAACAAAATGAGCAACATCTAAATATGGCTTTGCAAACACAAGAGGAAGAATTACGACAAAATATAGAGGAATTGCACGCCAATCAAGCTCAATTAGACGCACAAGTACGCATTACAGAGCAAATCAAAAACGAATTAGCAGCCAGAATTAGTGTACTTAATAATTCGGCTTTGCTAACAGAATCAGATATGTATGGTAATATTACCTATGTAAATGAGAAATTTTGCCAAATATCTAAATATAGTGAGCAAGAATGTTTGGGCAAACCACATAGTTTGGTGCGACACCCCGACACGCCAAAAGATGTGTTTAAACGTATGTGGGAAACTATTAAAGCAGGAAAAATATTTCAAGCCACTTATGCTAATCTTGCTAAAGATGGTAGTACCTATTGGGTAGAAGCAAATATTGCCCCTATTTTTGATGAAAATGGTAAAATCTATAAATATATTGGAATCCGTTTTGATGTTACCCAACGAGTTTTACACCAACAAGAGGTGCAACAAATGAATGAATCTTTGCAAGTACAGGCAAATAAGATAGAAGAATTGTTGGAAGATACCTTGTTGCGTGCAGAAGAATTACAAAGCAAAACCGAACAATTAGACCAGATAAACGAAACTTTAGAGCAAAAAGTTGCGATAAGAACCACAGAATTACAAGAACAAACAGAACAACTTTTGTTTAAAAATGAACAAATAGAAGGCAGTATTCGATATGCAAAAAGATTGCAAAGTGCCTTATTGCCTTCTTTGCAAGAATTACAAAATGAATTGCCTAATTCGTTTCTGTTCCGTTTGCCACAACATATTGTAAGTGGAGATTTCTTTTGGGTAGAAACTATTGGCGAAGAAACTATTTTGATTTTGGCAGATTGTACAGGACATGGTGTACCTGGGGCTTTTATGACTATTTTGGGAAATACCTTACTGAATGAAATTATTTTGCAACAAAATATTACAAAACCAAATCTAATTTTAGAGGAATTAGACAAAAAATTATCTGCCACATTAAAATACCAAGCAAGTAAGTATCAGGTAGCAGATGGAATGGACGCAGTAGTGGTCGTAATTAACCAAAATCAGCAAAAAATAAGTTTTTCGGGAGCTAAAAACCCTTTATATTGTGTTTGTGGGGAGGAATTTTATCAATTTAAAGGAGCAAAATTTCCAATCGGTGGTAGTAACGAATATTACGTAGATAAAAATTTTGTAACTGAAGAAATTATCCTAAAATCTCCTATGATGCTCTATTTGGCAACAGACGGCTATCAAGACCAAATGGGAGGCGAAAAAAGTACCAAATTTATGACCAAGCATTTCAAAACATTGTTGCAAACACTCTACACACACCCAATAGAAGAACAACAAAAAATATTGCAAACTACGTTTGAAAATTGGAAAAAAGAGAACAAACAAACAGATGATGTTACTGTAATTGGTATCAAAATATAAAATCATTGCTTGTGGATACCAAAATGTGTAGCATAGACTTTATTCTGTGCCTGTAAATTATTGGTAATCAAGGATTTACAGGCACAAAATAAAATCTATGCTACATTCCTTAATAATCTCTATTACAAGTTTTCCAAATAGACTAATTTTTAGCACAATAAAAATATTATGTAATATTTTGCGTATTTTATTAAAAAAAAGTAAATTTGTAGAAACATACATTCGACTTATTTATTTGCAAAAACATACTATTTTATGGTAACGTGGGTAAGATTAAATTTTATTTTTTTGTGCTTTTTATGCTTATTTTTTATACAACACACAACTTGTTTGGCAGGTGAAATGCTTATTGTGGGGGTATATCATGGAACAAATTTGTTTGTACAAAATCCACATGACGGAAATAATAATTACTGTATTAAGGAAATCTACGTAAATAATAAAAAAATAGAACACCCCGCCAAAGCAACTGCCTTTGATATAGATTTATCGGCATTTAAACTAAATGATGCAATTACTATCAAAATTATACATAATGACGATTGTTCTCCTAAGATAATGAATCTAAATGCTATCAAAGCAAAAGAGGAATTTGAATTTACGAGTGCTGATGCCACCGAAAATAAATTGATTTGGACTACTAAAGGCGAAAAAAGATTTGGGCAGTATTTTATAGAGTGTTTTAGAAATAATGTATGGATAGTAGAAAAAGTAATAAATTGCAAAGCACAAGCAGGAAATAATATCTATGAATGCCCAGCTTTACACAATTCAGGAAACAATAAATATAGAATAAAATATTTGGAAATTAGTGGAAAATCTTGCTACTCTCGTGATATATTATACATTTCTGATGAGGAAAGAGTGAGTTTTTATCCAAAAAGTGTAACCGAACATATAACTTTCTCCAAATGTGTACGATATGAGATATTAGACATCTATTACAATGTAGTAATGCGAGGAAGTGGGGTAGTAATAGATTGCACTGCACTTAAATTAGGTACGTATTACTTGGTTTTTGATAACAGAACAGAAAAATTTTTAAAAAAAAGATAATAAAGCTATAATTTACTAAGATTATTCTTCACCACGCAGAGCATCTAAAAGCAAATTCACAAGTTTTGCATCTTCTTCATTAATCTCGATGCTTTCCTCCATCGCAAGGGTTTCTTTGTCAATGGTGTCTAATAAATCTAAACCTTTTTGCAAAATAATAATATCTTTTGCACGTCTATCTTTATGACAGTTGCCAACTTCTATCAAATTTTTTTGTATCATTTTATCCAATAAACGACCAACATTAGACGATTTATCCAACATTCTCTCTGCAATAGAACTTACAGAAATATTTTTGGGATATTGCCCACGCAAAATCCGCAAAACATTGTATTGCTGTGGAGTAATGCCAAAAGGTTTGATACGTTTTGCCATGAGTTGTGTAATCCAATTTCCTGTAAACATTAGATTGACTACTAATTTGTGGCGTTGATTTTTGAAAGCAGTGCGTTGTTGTATTGATTTTTCTAATTCCATAGCAACAAAATTAAAAAAAAATATAAAAATTTGGAAATATTTTGCAATAAATTAAAATAAATATGCAAATTTTACGAAAAGTGCAATAAAAAAAGGTATACTACAAGTATACCTCTTTAACCTTAACCAATAAACAACACATAAAATAAACACATGCTGGCTGTAGGGGAAGGACTCGAACCTTCAAAAGGCGGTTAGTTTTGCTCAGGAAATAGCATAGAAAGCTATAAACTATCTATGCTACTTCCTGTCAAAATTTATTCCGTTATCCTTGCCCACGAGATAGGTGGGTATGGCTGCCAAATTTCATCACCCTACATTGTAAGTTAATTGTTCTCTTTTGAACTTTTAACAATACAAAGGTAAATCATATTTTTTTATTTTACAAATTTTGCAATAATATTTATAAAAATTTAGATAATTTGTAAAAAAAATGTATTTTTTTTAATACTTTACTAATAAACAAGTTTTAAAATGGATAAAAATTTAGAAATCGATAGTGTAGATATAAAAATTTTATCAGAATTGATGAAAAATGCAACTACACCTTATACCGAAATAGCGGATAAAATTCATCTTTCGGGTGGCACTATCCATGTGCGTATGAAGAAATTAGAAAAACTTGGCATTGTCTTAGGCTCTTCACTTACTGTAGATTTTAGCAAACTTGGCTATGATATTACAGCTTTTTTGGGAATTTATCTCCAAAAAAGTTCTTTATATGAAATAGTAGCAGACGAATTGGCTAAAATCCCCGAAATTTTAACTTTGCATTATACTACAGGTGCATATAGTATTTTTGCACAACTAATTTGTAAAGACACCAAACATTTGCGGGAGGTATTGCACGACAAAATCCAACCCATTACAGGCATAGAAAGGACAGAAACTTTTATTTCTTTAGATGAAAGATTGCGAAGACCTTTGCAATTAGAACCTGAAGAGTATTTATAAAAATAAGTAATTTTTTAGGTATTGTTGCAAGTTTTAAAAAACTTGCAACACCCTGCAAGTAATTCATGGCACTAAAGCCTACGGTACAATTTATACTACGCAACTTATTACATAGTTAATATTGGTAAACTACATTAAGAAACTACTTTTATGACAACACCTAAAAAACCCATTATCTTGTGTGTAGATGATGAAAAAATAGTGCTAAATAGTCTAAAAACAGAGTTGAAAAACTCGTTGGGTGATAAATATGCCATAGAAATAGCAGAAAGTGCTAAAGATGCTTTAGATTTATTTATTGAATTACTTTCTGATGGGTATGATATTATTATGGTAATTTCGGATTATATCATGCCTGAAATGAAAGGAGATGAATTTTTGATAGCCATCAATAAGATTTCTACTGAAGTTATCAAAATTTTATTAACAGGGCAAGCAGATTTAGAAGGGGTTACGAACATTATTAATCATGCCCGATTATACCGTTATATTGCAAAGCCTTGGGAGATAAAAGATTTGATTTTGACGGTAGAAGAAGGAATTAAATCTTTTTATGCAGAAAGACAAGTACGAGAACAAAATATGCAACTTGCCAACCTAAATCTTGTATTAGAGAAAAAAGTAGAAGAAAGAACCAAAGAATTACAACAAAAAAACGAAAATATACAAGCAAGCATCAATTATGCCCGAAGAATACAACAAGCTTTGTTACCACAGACAGAAGAAATAGAAAAATTTTTCCCTAATTATTTTATCTATTATCGTCCAAAAGATGTAGTAAGTGGTGATTTGTATTGGTTTCATCAAGAAAATGATATAGTATTTATTGCTGCCATCGATTGCACAGGTCATGGGGTGCCAGGTGCTTTTGTGAGTGTCATAGCCCACAGTTTGATTACACAAATTATTGTAGATAAACATATAGTATTGCCACATCTTGTCTTGAATGAAATGCACAAAGGGGTAAAAAAAGCATTGCGACAAGACGAAAATCAGAATAAAGATGGAATGGATATAGCTCTGTGTAGGATAGATATGCAAAGTAGAAACTTATATTATGCTGGTGCAATGAATTCTCTTTATTTGGTGCAACAAGGACAATTGCTTGACATCAAGGCAGACCGTTGTCCTATAGGTGGTGAAATGAATGTAATTCTAAAAAATGGTTATCATTTACATGAAATATTATTAGACAAACCTACTAATATTTACCTTTTTACAGATGGATATCGTGACCAATTTGGCGGTAATGGAGAAAAACCTGCAAAATTTTTGTCAAAACAATTTCGCCAACTCTTGATAGATATAGAGCAACAAGCAATGAAAACACAAGGCAATATTATTGCAGACACCATGACCAAGTGGATAGGAAAATATAAACAAATGGACGATATGTTAATTATTGGCATACATTTGTAATTTTATGGCTTTTTGTTAGGTTTTTGATAGAAGTTACAAGTCTGTCAAATAAAATTCTTATTTTATTTGTATGTTATAAACAATTTGGTAATTTAGCAAAGCAATTATAAAACCTTACCAAAACAATGACAACAGAAAATCAACCGAAAGCCATCAAAATAGCCGTTATTGGTGGCGGTAGCTGGGCTACAGCTTTAGTCAAAATTATGTCTGAAGGCAATGTCCTCATTAATTGGTGGATGCGGTCTGCCGAAGATGTGAAAAATATTAGCCAATTTGGGCGTAATCCAAGCTATTTGAGCAATGTGCAAATTAATTTGAACAAAGTAAAAATGTTTAATAATTTGACAGATGCCCTCACAGATGTAGAAATAGTAGTATTGGCAGTGCCAGCAGCCTTTATTGCTGATGCTTTGAAAGAACTTAATCAAGAAGATTTTGCAGGCAAAATTGTTGTTTCGGCTATCAAAGGTATGATTCCAAAAGAAAATATTTTGGTAACGCAATATGTAGAACGTAAATTTAGTATTCCAAAAGAAAATATTTTGGTAATTGTAGGACCTTGTCATGCGGAAGAAGTAGCAATGGAAAAACAATCTTACTTGACTATTGGAGGATATAGTTTGGCAAATGCAAAATTATTTGCCCATATTATCAAAACTCGTTTTGTAAAATCTTCGGTCATTAAAGATATTGACGGGGCAGAATATTGTGCAGTAATGAAAAATATTATCTCTGTAGCCTGTGGTATTGCCAGAGGACTCAATTACGGCGACAATTTTCAGGCAGTTTTAGTTTCTAATGCTTTGCAAGAAATCAAACGATTTATAGATGCTATAGACCCTATGCAAAGAGATTTAAGTGCTTCGGCATATTTAGGAGATTTGTTGGTAACGTCTTATTCGCAATTTAGTCGTAACCGTACTTTTGGGAATATGGTGGGACGTGGTTACTCGGTGCAGTCGGCACAAATGGAAATGAATATGATTGCCGAAGGATATTATGCCGTAAAATGCGTTTATGAAATTAATCAAAAATATAATGTAGATATGCCTATTACAACTGCCGTCTATAATATTTTGTACGAAAAAATTTCTCCAATGGTAGAATTTCAATTACTATCTGAAGGAATGAAATAAGATTTTTTTGTTAGTGTAAAAATAGGCTTTCCAAGTCTTAAATACTTGGAAAGTTTGTTTATTCATCAAAAATGTCGTTATCAAATTACAGTAAAGTAAATTTCATATTACTTATTAACGTGAACTACGGATACCGTATATTCGCCTTTAGGCGAATGAGTCAGGTAAATTGAAAGAAAAATAGTAATTATTTCTCAAAATTTGTGAATTTATAACCAAGTTCATTTTTATCCTTACATTTCATTCGCCTAAAGGCGAATATACGGTTGCTACGCAACTTATTTATTATATATTTTACTTGTAACTTGTTGATTATCAATAAAATAATCCGTAGTTCACGTTATTTAGTCATCAAGCACTTAAAAATAAAGGCTAAAGCATATTATATTGGATACTACAATACAACCTATTTACAACCCCACAAATTTACTTCACTACAGTTGCCTTTTGCAAAATATACAATAATTGATTTGGGTTTTTGGGGTTAATTTCCAAAATTCCTCGCAAAGTAATAGCAGACTCAGTAAATTTGATGTCTTCTTGTGTATGTACTTCTACCACCGTTTCGATGCCCGCAGCACCACAAAAATAACACAAAGAATAAGGGTAACGAGATAAAACAAAATAATTTTGCTTTCGCAACTCTTGCAAAGGAATGATATAACCTTTTAGCACAATTTCTTTATGTTGTAATAACATAATTTGTGGACTAAAAACAGGAGTTTCGACCATATACTTACCTGTATTATCTGCCTTTCTCTCCGTTTTTACCATACCCAAAGTTTTCCAAACATTATTTTCTTGCTTGTGTGGTATGGCAAAGCTATTTTGATAAGTCGCATACATATAGACAGAGAAAAAATAGCTAAGAATAATTGTAAAATGTTTCATAATTTTGCTAAATCTTACAGAAAAAAATTAATAACTTTGCACCAAAATTAACTCATAATTTAATCACAATACAAAAAATGAAAAAACTTATCTTATCTATGTTGTTCTTGGTGGCAACATTTGGAGCAGTAGCACAAAAAAATCCTCTAAGACGTGCCGAAAAAGAACTAAGCAACGGACAATTAGATTTGGCAAAAGTTAGTATCGAGGAAGCAATGACACACGAAAAATCCAAAGACGATGAAGATTTGTGGTTTGTACGTGGAAATATTTATCGTGCTTTATTGGCAAAAGGTGATGACAAAGCATTTGATGAAGTGGTGAAATCTTATAAAAAATTTAAAGAACTTGGCAAAGGAGGTTTTAGACCTTTTCAATCGGATACTGCCCAAACAGGTTTGTATAACCAAATGATGAATATTGCTATCAATGGCTATAACGAAAAAAATTGGAGCAAAGCATTAATAGGTTTTGACCGAGCTTCGATGATTCAACCAGGAGATACTACTGCCTTGCAAAATTATTTGGCGGTTGCAGAACAAGAAGACCCTGCCAAATTAGACCAAGACAAAGTGATTGAAAAATCGAATGAATTTTTGGCAAGTGCTTACAAAGGAGATAAAACTTGGATATATCGCAAAATTTATGATGCCTATTTGAAAAAAGACGCAGAAGATAAAAGTGGAAAAGCAATGGAAATTCTAAACAAAGCTATTGCAGCTTATCCTAAATCTGAAGAATTTATCGGCTACAAAATAAATACCTATATCAAACAGAACAAAACTCCTGAAGCTATTGCAGCAACCGAAGAAGCTATAGCAAAAGGTGGTGCTGGTTTGGAAATTCATTACCTTAATTTAGGTATTTTGAACGAAAATATCAAAAATGGCGACAAAGCAGAGGCTGCCTATAAAAAAGCATTAGAAATCAAACCTGACTTTTTTGATGCTTTATTTAGCTTAAGTGCTTATTATTTTAACAAAGATGATAAAGCAAAAACTTATCGTGCAATGGACGGAAAAACAATTAGTTCTCCAGAAGGTAAAAAATTAGCAGCAGAAATTACTGAACTATATAAATTGGCAATTCCTTATTTGGAAAGAGCAACAGACAGTAAGTTTAAAGATAAAAACGAATATGGACAATCTTTAAATGTATTGAAAGATGCCTACAAAGCTGTTGGAAATTTGGAAAAAGCAAAAGAAGTACAAGCTAAAATAGATGAGTTTTACAAATAATAGTACCATAAAAATATTTTATCAAATTTAGGCAAATTTTTAGCCCAATTTTTATTACCAAATAAGCTATACATCTAAAATGTATAGCTTATTTTTTTGCTAACTATCTGTAAATCAAGATATTTATAAAGTGGTACTTTGCTAAAATTCCCCTTTTGTAAAGTGGCACAAAGTATTTGTTAATTTCTGTTTCCTATTTATAAAATGGAACGACTACTAAGTATTTTTTTCCAACCTTTGTAACAGAAATTTTAATAAAGCTATACGTCAAAAAAACCTTAGTTACTATCGAGTAAAATTTCTACTACCAACTTTAAACTGTAGAATAGACTTTAGTCCAATGCTATTAAGCTAAGAAAAATATTTAAACTGCCTTTTTAGCCCTGTAAGGGCGACATATTTATAGCAAAAACAGTCCCAACTCCTCAAAGTGCCGTAGGCACGAAATAGGTTTCGTGCCT
>JBIKRY010000346.1:0-4652 GCA_044348925.1 Bernardetiaceae bacterium | reverse complement strand
TGGGCATTGCTAATGCTCAAAAAATTACCTGAAAAGATTAGTATAAAGAGAAAACGAAAAAAGGCACACAAAGATAATGAATACCTCAAAAAATTATTGACCTAAATTTTGATGCGGAAAACCTAAATTTATTAGCTATTTTTGTGTGCTAAAACTAAAAAAAGTTGTTTCTTTGGGCAAGTTTGATGTGCTGGTAACTGATCCTGATAGGGATATGTCACCAAGTGTATACAGAGCTACAGTAACAACAGTAAGACGTAATTTACCACCTAAAAAATAACTTTATGAACTATTTTATTTTATTTTCATTATTTAATATTTGTTTTTTCAATGATTTAGGAACAAAAGCAAATTTGAAACATAATAATGATAAAATACTTTTATCTATAACTGCACAACAGCCTATCAATCACGAACTTATTAAAGTTGAAGGAGGCTTTTATATAATGGGAGATAGTTTGGATAAAAATGCAGTCCCTCACCAAGTTGAATTATCTATTTTTTATATTAGTGCTTATGAAACAACAGTTTCCCAATATAAGCAGTTTATAGAGGAAACACATTATTTAACTAAGGCAGAAAAAGATAGATTAGCAGAGGGGAAAAATTTTAATTGTAAAACATCTGATTATTATCTTACATGGAAACATTTATCAAACTGTGATACTATTCCTGAAAGTATGTATTGTTTACCTGTAACAAATATAAATTATGATGATGCATTAGCATATTGTCAATGGTTAAGCAAAAAAACAGGACAATATTATACATTACCTTCAGAGGCTCAGTGGGAATATGCAGCAAAAGGTGGGGGAAATAGTAAAAATTATATCTATATTGGAAGTAATAAAGCTGAAGATGTGATGGAATTAGCTAAAAACAGCCTCAAGGACAGTAATAGGAATTATAATGATTGTGTTGGTAAAAAATTAGCCAATGAACTTGGAATTTACAATATGGCTGGCGGTGTGCGGGAATTATGTTTAGATGCTGCAAGAAAATATGAAACTACACTTAATAAAAATCCCATACAAACCAATTTGTATGAAAAAAGTGGTGCTGGTGCAATACGTGTTTTAAGGGGGGGACATAGAGAAAGTTCTATTAAATATGGAAAAGCATATATAAGAGGACAGCATATACAGGAATTTTACTATCATAATGTAGGGTTTAGGGTAGTAATGATACCAAAATAACCTCACACAGATGTGACAATTATTTTTGCCGATGTCAGTGTCCTCTCCTGTTTCCTGCCGTGGTTTGTGTCTCCACCTAAAGTATGTACACATCTTTTGTTATATTTCTAAGTAATTTGAGTAAAACTACATCTAATATTTTATAAATTTATTATCTACTTTAATTAGCTTTTATTCTTGTTTAGTATTGTTGATAAGAATTTTTAGCATAAAAATATTAGGTTTTCCGCATCAAAATTATTTTAACCACATAGTAACATAGATACATAGAAAACTATAAGTTAATGAAGGTACTATAAGTAGAAAAACTGTGTAAATCTGCGTGTTCTGTGTTATCTGTGTTCAATATTGTAGCAGTAAGACGAATTTTATTACATAAACCTTACTTTAAAATTTTGATGCGGAAAACCTATAAAAATATTGTTAAATTTGTAAATAAAAACACTAAAACATACACTAAACTTACTCAAAAATTCTTAAAAAGATGTGTACATACCCTAGGTGTGGACACAAACAACGGCAGAAAACTACTTTTTTCAGTTATTTTATCACACATAAATACGCAATAAACACGTCAAAAGCAGCTTTTCAGGCACATTTGACGTACTAATGGAGTTGTTTGTGGCGACACAAACATCGGCAGGAGATGTGTACATACCCTAGGTGTGGACACAAACAACGGCAGAAAAAATTTTATTTTTGGTAGTTGAGGTTTATGTTGTATTTTTGGAAAGGAAATGCAAGGTTGCGTTTATATAGATGTTAGCAGTAATTTTAAACCAAAATGACGATTAAAATAAATGTTCGAAAAAAAATCAATAATTGACTACTTAAAACAATATAATTTATTCACAGATAGTGAAATAAATAATTTTATAAGTTCTGCCACTATTTCTACCATAAAAAAAGGAGATTTTTTCATTAAGCAAGATGAAATCTGTACCACGCTTTCATTCGTGAATTTTGGTATTTTTCGCTCGTTCTATTATTCTAATAATGATGAAGAAATAACATATTGTTTTACCTTTCCCAATACTTTGCTAGTTGCTTATTCTTCATTTATTACGCAGAAAAAATCAGAAGAAAATTTACAGGCTTTAACCGATTCTGAAATAATTTCAATTTCAAAAAAAGAATTAGAAAACCTTGCGGAATCAAACAATAAATGGTTGAATTTTTTAAAAATAATTGCTGAAAAAGAATATATTGAACTCGAAAAATGGATATTTAATCATCAAAAATCCAACGCCCAAAAACGATATGTAGATTTGATACACAACCATCCACAATTTGTACAACAAATTCCACTTCACTATATAGCGTCCTATCTTGGAATTACTCAAAGACATTTAAGTAGAATAAGAGCATCGATTTAACTTTTAGACAAATGTCCTACGTGTTTAGTATGGCAGGAGTGTAATTTTGCACTTCAATTTTAAAATAATTAAATAGATGAAAACAGTAATTTTAATAGGTGCTAATGGGAAAATGGGAAAAGCAGCACTTACAGGTTTAGGTAAACACAAAGTAATTACAGCTGGTCGTTCAGCAGATGGTTGCGACTACCAAGTTGACATTACCAGTGAAGCATCTTTGAGAAAATTATTCAAGGAGGTTGGTCACTTTGATGCAGTTGTGAATACGGTTGGCGTATGTGAATATGCGACTTTCGAGGAAATGACTGAAGCTCAATGGATGACTACAGTAATGAGTAAAATGATGGGACAAATCAATATTGTTAGAATTGGTCAGGAATACATTGCCGATAAAGGTTCATTTACGCTTATTACAGGTATTCTCAATTTAAAACCTATTCCTTTTGCTATTGCAGATGCAACTACAAGTGGAGCCATTGATACCTTTGTAAAATGTGTAGCCTTCGAAATGCCAAGAGGTATTCGTGTAAATTCAGTAAATCCAACGGTTTTAGCAGAAGCTTGGGATGTTTACGGCGATATGATGCCAGGATTTCAACCTGTACCAAGTGCATTGGTTGGTAAAGCGTTTGGTCGCACGGTTGATGGATTTATTACCGGTCAAGTGATCCTTGTGGATGCATAATTAAAAAAAATTGCAGCATATAGTCTTTTCCTGCCGTGGTTTGTGTCCGCACCTAGGGTATGTACACATCTTTTTAAGAATTTTTGAGTAAGTTTAGTGTATGTTTTAGTGTTTTCTGCCGTTGTCAGTGTCCTCACTGACAACTCCACCAGCACGTCAAAGGTATATAAAAAAGCTACTTTTGATAGTTTATTTCGTATTTTTGTGTGATAAAACTAAAAAATGTAGTTTATTTGTGCAAGTTTGACGTGCTGGTGGAGTTGGCTGTGGCGACACAGCCAACGGCAGAAAATTGCTCAAAAGAGTAATAATCTGGCAAAATATTTTATTACCAAAATTTATAAAAACACAATTAAATTATTTTTACTCTTTTATTCTAAAAATAAACTACGTTTTTGACACAAAAAATATATGCAAAACAAAGAAGTACAAATACAAAATATAGGAACTATTCGCTATAAAGATGCTTGGGAATTACAAGACCGTATTTTTCAAGGAATTGTGCAACAAAAAATAGCAAACCGCAATTTACCAATCGAAGAACAAAAAAACACAGAAAATTTTTTACTTTTCTGCGAACACCCACACGTATATACATTAGGCAAGTCTGGCAATTCTACGCATTTATTATTACAAGAACAAGAGTTGGCAGCCCAAAATATTGATTTTTTTCATATCAACCGAGGTGGAGATATTACCTATCATGGCGAAGGACAAATAGTAGGATACCCTATTTTAGATTTAGATAATTTTTTTACAGACATTCATTTATATTTACGCTATTTGGAAGAGGCAGTTATTCGCACTTTAGCAGAATATGGGTTGCAAGCAGGACGCATAGACAAGTTTACAGGGGTATGGTTAGATTATGAAAAACAAGAAAATCCTCGCAAAATCTGTGCTATTGGAGTTCGAACAAGCCGATGGGTTACTATGCACGGTTTTGCCTTGAATGTAAATACAGATTTGCGTTATTTTGCTAATATTGTGCCTTGTGGCATTGCCGATAAAGCAGTTACTTCTTTGGCACAAGAACTTGGGAGAGAAATAGCTATGGAAGAAGTACAAAATTATTTGGTAAAACATTTGGCAAATTTATTTGGCTTTGTAACTACACAAAAAAAAACAAACAGTATTTTATAAATCATAATAAATTGATTAGCTATTAATTAAATAATTTTATTAGTTAAATTTCCTTAAAATTTATCTTTTTGCTATTTTTTGTGTAACTTTGGCTAAAGATGTCTATAAATTCCTAAGAATTGATAGGTTTTAAACAAATGGAAAGTTTCCAATCATAGAGATTATTAAGATTTTGTATCATAGCTTTTAGTCTGTGATTTAATTACTTGATTTTCAGCACGTTAAAAGCACAGACTAAAGTCCAATGCTATT
>JBIKRY010000345.1:0-4666 GCA_044348925.1 Bernardetiaceae bacterium | reverse complement strand
CGATTGTCAAGGTCTGCGACCATTGCCAACGTATAAAAGTTACTTATTTATTAAAAAAATAAACCCAAAAAATGAAACAAGACATCACATTTAGAGAACTCAAAAAGTCGGGTTATATTGACCGTAGCATTAACGAAGAAATGCAGGCAAATTTAATTCAAAAGTTAAAATCAAAATTACCTGTTTTTGAAGGTTTATGGGGTTATGAAGATACGGTAATTCCGCAATTAAAAAAAGCTATATTGGCTGGTCATCATATCAATTTGTTAGGCTTGCGAGGACAAGCAAAAACAAGAATTGCCCGCAATATGATTGAACTACTTGATGAATATATGCCGATTGTAAAAGGTTCTGAAATCAATGACAGCCCATTCAAACCCATTTCTAAATATGCAAAAGACTTGTTGGCGGAACACGGAGAAAATACGCCTATATCGTGGGTGCATCGTAGTAACCGTTTTTTTGAAAAATTAGCTACGCCTGACGTAAATGTTTCAGATTTGATTGGAGATATTGACCCCATCAAGGCTGCGACTTTGAAATTGCCTTATTCAGATGAAAGAGTGTTGCATTATGGTATGATTCCTCGTGCCAATCGCAGTATTTTTGTCATCAATGAATTGCCCGATTTGCAAGCAAGAATACAAGTTTCTTTGTTCAATATTTTGCAAGAGGGAGATGTGCAAATAAGAGGTTTTCAGTTGAGAATGCCCTTAGATATTCAATTTATTTTTACGGCTAATCCAGAAGATTATACCAACAGAGGTAGCATTGTTACGCCTTTGAAAGATAGAATTGGCTCGCAAATTTTTACGCATTATCCGCAATCCATAGCTTTAGCACGAAAAATTACAGAACAAGAGGCTCGTATTTCTACGCAAGATAAAAACGCTATTTTTATTGGCGAAATAGCCAAAGATTTGTTAGAACAAGTTGCATTTACGGCAAGAGATAGCGAATATGTAGATGCAAAAAGTGGTGTAAGTGCCAGATTGACGATTAGTGCTATGGAAAACCTAATGGCTGCTGCAAAATTGCGATTGATTGAAACAGGCACAGAAAAAACTGCTGTTCGTTTGGTTGATTTTGCTTCTATTATTCCTGCTATTACAGGTAAAATAGAATTGGTTTATGAAGGAGAACAAGAAGGTGCTGCGGAAGTTGCCCAATTATTGATTGACAAAGCCATTCTTACAGAGTTTGAAAAAATATTCCCAAAAATTCCTAAATTGGAAAAAGAAGGCGTAAAAACTCCTTATACTGATGTGATTAAGTGGTTTAACTCTAATCTTTTAGAACTCAATTACACAGACACAGATGAATATTTTAACGACTCACTTCGCAAAATAACACCTTTAGTAAAATTAGTAGAGGAATATGCTGCTAAATTTTCTGCACAAGACAAACTATTTTGTATGGAATTGGTGATTTGGAGTTTGTCCCTACACAAAAAAATAGACAAAATGAATAGTGAGAAATTTTTGTCGTTTTAAAAAATATTTTTTCGCCGTTGTTTGTTTCAATGCTATTGCGGGTTTGATGCAAGTAATGGCGAAAAACAATAAAGTGCATATTTGGTATTGTTTAGATTTAGTAAAAAAGTAGTTTTAATAATATTTTTTTGAATATTTTATTGCTTTTTTATAATTTAGTTTTATTTTTGGGGAATATAGGCAAGTTAAGTGTATTAATTAGTTAAAAGTAATTTTAGGAAATGGCAATAAACAAACTAATTTTAGGGGACTGTTTAGAAGTGCTAAAAACACTCGAAAACGAAACAGTAGATTTAATTTACATTGACCCTCCGTTTTTTTCAAATCGTACTTATGAAGTAATTTGGGGAGATAAAGGCGAAGTTCGAAGTTTTGAAGATAGATTTTCAGGAGGCATAGAACATTATATTTCGTGGCTCAAAGAAAGAATACAAGAACTTCATAGAATTTTGAAACCAACAGGAAGTATTTTTGTGCATTGTGATGACCACGCAGATGCCTATATAAGGGTTTCTATTTTGGATAAAATGTTTAGTGGAGATAATTTTAGAGGAAAAATAACTTGGAAAAGGAGTTCTGCACATAATGACACAAAACAAGGTAGAAAACATTTAGGTTTTATTGCTGATACAATTTGGTATTATTCAAAATCGAAAGACTATAACTTTAATACGTTATATACTTCTTATGATAAAGAATATATTGCAAAATCATATAAACATCAAGAACCTGATGGCAGATTTTATGCACTTTTGGACTTAACGGGTCCAGGTGGTGCTGCAAAAGGTAATCCACAATATGAATTTTTAGGTGTAACAAGATATTGGCAATTTTCGCAAGAAAATATGCAAAAATTATACGAACAAGGCTTAATAGTTCAGACAAAAGAGGGCAATGTACCAAGAAGAAAAAAATATTTAGATGAAACTCAGGGCATTGCTTTACAAAATATTTGGACAGATATTTCAAATGTTCAATCTCAATCCAAAGAAAGAATAGGCTATCCAACTCAAAAACCCGAAGCCTTGCTGGAAAGAATTATCAAAATGGCAAGCAATGAAAATGACACCGTTTTAGACTGTTTTGTAGGTGGTGGAACTACTATTGCAGTTGCAGACAAATTAAATAGACATTGGATAGGTATAGACCAAAGTGTAAACGCAGTAAAAGTTACAGAATTTCGTTTGAATAAACAGCAAAACTTGTTTTCAAAACCATTTACGGTACAACTTCATAAATACGATTACGACACTTTGCGTTACAAAGATGCGTTTGAATTTGAAACGTGGATAGTGGGACAATTTGGCGGAATTGCAAACTCAAAACAACGAGGAGATTTAGGACTTGACGGTAGAACACGAGAAAATCAAGCTATACAAGTTAAGCGAAGTGATGGTGTTGGTAGAAACGTAATAGACAACTTTTTTTCAGCAGTTCAGCGTTTTGACAAAGTAAGTTTTGAGAAAAACAAAGCAGAAAATAAACCTGTGGGATTTATTATTGCGTTTTCGTTTGGAAAAGGTGCTATTGAGGAAATTGCAAGACTTAAAAACGAGGAAAATGTGCTTATAAAATTAGTAACCGTTGAGGAAATTGTACCTATTGCGAAAAAGCCAACTTTACAAGTAGAAATGCAAGATTTAGGAAAAGTAAAGGAATTGCGACAAATTTCGTTTACTGCAACAGGGCAAAGTGTGTCAGGCATAGAATTTTTTGCTTGGGATTTTTCATATAATGAAACTAATTTTGTACCCGAAATTTTATTAGATAAAACAGGCAAACAAACGTATTTGTTTAAAGCAGGAGAACATAAAATTGCGGTAAAAGTGGTTGATAATGAAGGACTTGAAAATATTGAAGTTATCAAATTGAAAGTAAACGGAGAAGTAAAACGTAGATAGTAATTTAACAAAAATATCCAATACACTAAATAACTCAAATCAATGGAAAAAGAGGAGGCAAACAAGGTTTTATTACATTCCGTTCTATATGAGCTTGGTTTTAGAGAAGTCAATAATGCAATGGTTTTTGACTTTGAAAATTGTAAATTGAGTGCAATTTACGGATTGACCCCTAATTTTTTTCTTGGGTATAGTTTTATGGGTTTTTGGCGAACCAGTCGTTCAATGGGTGAGATTATTTTTCACCTACCAGAGGAGTTTGCAACATTTGACGAAGCTATAGCATTTATTGCTTACTATTTACGGACTGCAGAACTAAAATATCAACCAGAATGGCTAATTAAAGGACTTACACTAAAACATCTTTTGCCTTGGGAAAAAGAAAGGGAACTTTGGAGGAAAGAACAAGAGGCGTATGAGAATAATCCTAAAGTCGAAATTGAACACGAGTGGTTTCGTTTAATTGTAAAAAAGATATTATTAATCGCAGAAATATCAGAAGAAGATAATAAAACTACTTTTTCTTTTGATGGAAGTGTTTTTAAAATAGATTGTAATAATAAAATAATAGCTTGCCCAGCAGAAGGACAGGCTTGGGAAAAATCAGTAACAATAAAAACAAAATTATTAAAACATCTTCCCAAAAGAATTAGTAAACAGAATATTTTTATTCATATATGGAAAGAAAAATTTTGTATTGGCAGTAATAGATTTGAAATGTTAGAGTAAGCAAGTAAAAACTGCACCCCCGTTGCTCTTAGAGTTAGCGAATAGCGTACTCTAAGGGCTTTTTTTATAGCAAATCTCCAGATTTGCGGTTATATTTCTTCTATATCCACCAACACATCAAACTTGCATTGAAAAGCCACTTTTGATAGTTTATTGCGTATTTTTGTGTGATAAAACTTAAAAATATTGTTTCTTTGTGCAAGTTTGGGGTTATGGTGAAGTGGGCTTTGAGGGTACAGCGAATGGCGAAAAGGTCTATGCTACAAATCTTAATAACGTCTACTTACAAGTTTATTATCATACTCAACTCAAAAAACACACCTGAAAATTTATATGGTAAACTGTTGATATTATCATTAACGTGAACTACGGATTACTTTATTGATAATCAACAAGTTACAAGTAAAATATATAATAAATCAGCAATTCCCACTTTGGCAATTCAATGGTCAATTTTTTATATTTCTATAATTTAAAGCAAGTTAATATTTTATGCGAAAAAGTTTTATCCCTAAAAAAAGTCCTTACTTTATAGCAGAACTA
>JBIKRY010000344.1:0-4677 GCA_044348925.1 Bernardetiaceae bacterium | reverse complement strand
CTCCGCAAATTTGGGTAGAACTTTCACAAAAATACCTAACAGATGTGCTGGGCGAAGATTGGCAAGATGAATATTATATTTGGGACTGTGCAGCAGGAACAGGAAATTTGTTGGCAGGTTTGACAAATAAACGAAATATTTGGGCTTCGACTTTGGATAGACAAGACGTAGATGTGATAAAAGACCGTATCAAAAATGGAACAAATTTGTTAGAAAGCCACGTTTTTCAATTCGATTTTCTCAATGATAGTTTTGATAAATTGCCAAAAGAATTGCAAAAAATTATCAATAGTCCTGAAAAACGCAAAAAATTAGTTATTTATATCAATCCACCTTATGCAGAACATGGCAACCGAACAACCATATCAGCCAAAGGTAAACATAAATCTTTAGTATCTACAACAACTAAAACGTATGATAATTTTAATAAAATAGTAGGTACTGCAACTCGTGAACTATTTGCTCAGTTTTTCCTGCGTATTTATAAAGATATTCCAGAAGCAACATTGGCTTCATTTTCTACCTTAAAACTTATCAATTCGCAAAATTTCTTAAAATTTCGCCAATATTTTAAGGCTGAATATAAAAATGGTTTCATTTGTAAAGCAAATTCGTTTGATAATGTGCATGGTAAATTTCCAATTTGCTTTTTAATTTGGGATTTATCAACTAAACAAGACATCACAAAAATAGATACTGATGTTATTTTACATAACACAAACCAAACTTTTACTTGGAAAGAAAGTGTAAAAACTATACATTCTTTTGGTAAAAATGATTTTATAAGTGGGTGGTTGCGAAAGTTTTATGACAAGGACAATGAAGTTATTGCTTATTTAATACTACCTGGGGTTGATATGCAACAACAAAACGGGGTTTACATAACTGCAAAACCAACAGAAAGTGATATAAAACAACATAAGATGACAAGGATAACAAAAAATAATCTTTTCATTATGTCAATATATTTGGCGGTAAGGCAATGTATTGAACACACTTGGGTAAATAATCAAGACCAATTCTTATGCCCTAACGAAAAATGGGAAGCAGATAACGAATTTCACAATGATTGTTTAGCTTTTGCATTATTTCATAGCCAAAATAAAATTAGTTCAAAAGGTGGTATAAATCATTGGATACCTTTTACAGAAGACGAAGTAGATGCACGAGATAATTTTGATAGTAATTTTATATCAGATTATATTTGTGGTAAACTAAAAAAAGAAAATTCTACTAATATGTTTGAAAAAGTGGAAAAAACTAAACGAATAAAATTGGAATTTTCTACAGAAGCAAAAGCCGTTTTTTCGGCAGGAAAAGCCTTGTGGACATATTATCACAAACAGCCAAATTGCAATGTCAATGCGTCTTTGTACGATATTCGGGAGTATTTTCAGGAAAGAAACACAACAGGCAAAATGAATAGCAAAAGTACAGACGAAGTTTATACAAAATTGATTGCCGAATTAAGAGATAGTTTAGCAATTTTGGCAAAGAAAATTGAGCCGAAAGTGTATGAATATGGTTTTTTGAGAAAATAACAAATGGCTAAATTATATCTATAGGTTTTCCCCATCAAAATTTAAAAGTAAGGTTTATGTAATAAAATTCATCTTACTGCTAAAATATTGAACACGGATAACACAGAACACGCAGATTTACACAGTTTTTCTACTTATATTACCTTCATTAACTTCTATTTTTCTATGTATCTATGTTACTACGTGGTTAAAATAATTTTGATTGTGTTCTTAAAGATAAAATTTTTTGAGTTTTAGTAAAGTTTCCACATCTTCATGCACCAAATACTTAATAGATTTATGTTGTTTAATGCTGTTTCTAATAAAAGTAGCCGAAATATCAATCATAGGAGCTTCAATGATACTAACTTTTGGGTGTGTGTGTAAGTCCGTTATTGTAGCATTGGGTCTGCGATACACTAATATTTCAAAATATTCGAGAATTTTATCTGAATTTTTCCACTTTTTAAAATCCTTCAAATTATCTTCTCCAATAATAAGTTTGAATCGGTGTTGTGGATATTTTTCTTGCAAGTAAGTAAGTGTATCTATAGTATAACTTGGTTTTGGCAAAGTAAATTCTATATCCGAAGCTATAAATTTGGGGTGGTCAGCTATTGCCAAACGTACCATATCTATACGGTCAAAGGCATGCAAAAGAGAAGTATTTTTTTTGAATGGATTTTGTGGCGACACTACAAACCATACTTGGTCAATATTGCCAAATTCTGACATTACATTACCAATTATCAAATGTCCAATATGAATTGGGTTAAAAGAGCCAAAAAACAAACCTATTTGCATCTATTTATTTTTTTTGAATTTTGTACTATGATTTATATTGTAAGTTACCTCTGTTATTTACTACACATACATTATTTGTTGCTGTAATTTTTTTATCATAGATTTTCATCTCCAATAAAATAATGCAGCATTTTTTATTTGTGTATAAAAAATGCTGCCTTGCTATTTCACTTCACTATTTAACTTCTTCCTGTTTGAATTTTGATAGATTCATCATGAATTTGCTTGTAAAGTAAAGCTACAAAATCTTTGTCTAAACCTACTTGTGCAGCCCATTCTGGTCTTGTCTGAAATACTTTAATCCATCTTTCAAACTGAAATACTGCCACGCCATTTGCTTTTTTATAATCTCCAATCTGCTCCACCAATTTCATTCTACTTGCCAAAGTTTCTACCAATTCTTTATCTATTCTGTCTATTTTGGTGCGAAGTTCGTCTAAATGACTAATAAAATCTTGGTCATCACTCGAAGTAGTACGTATTTTAATGGCATCTAAAATTTGATTTAATCTGCTTGGGGTAACTTGCTGTTCGGCATCACTCCACGCAGTATCAGGAGTAATATGTGTTTCAATCATCAAACCGTCATAGTTCAAATCTAATGCTTTCTGCGATAAAGGCTCAATAAGTTCACGTTTTCCGCCCACATGACTTGGGTCAAAAAACATAGGCAATTCGGGCAATTTGCTTTTCAGTTCTATAGCTAATTGCCACATAGGACTATTTCTGTATTTGGTTTTTTCAAAAGTAGAAAAACCTCTGTGTAGGGCAGCTATTTTGGTAATACCTGCATTATTAATTCTTTCTATAGCTCCTAACCACAAAGCTACATCAGGATTAATTGGGTTTTTGATAATCACAGGAATATCTACGCCTTTGAGTACATCTGCTATGTCTTGTACGGTAAACGGATTTACGGTGCTTCTTGCACCTATCCATAGAATATCTACGCCATATTTGAGTGCCAATTCTACGTGTTGTGGCGTTGCTACTTCGGTTGCTATCTTTATGCCTAATTCTTTTTTTACTTCACTAAACCATTTCAGCCCTGTTTCGCCTACCCCCTCAAAAGAGTTTGGTCTGGTGCGAGGTTTCCAAATTCCTGCCCTAAAAATATCGACATCACCTTGATTATGCTCTAAAATTAATTTGCAAGTATTTAGTAATTGTTCTTCTGTTTCGGCACTGCAAGGTCCCGCAATAACAACAGGTTTTCTTTTGTTATTTACATAAATGGGTTTTACCCATGTTTCTAAAAGGCTGATTTTCATACACTTAATTTTAAATATTGCTGGTACTACGTATTTCTTTGCGAAGAAATATTTTCAAAGAAACAGTAAAATGTAAGTTTACAAATTATTTGCTTATTTTCATAGCTTTGCAAGCTATTTTTTATAGGTTTTATGTGGTTACAATATTTTTTTGTTTCACTTTAGTTGGTAGGAATTAAATTTTATAGAAAAGTAATTTCTTTTATATCAAAATATTTTACCGTATTTTCTACCTGCATAGCCAACCTGCCATAACTATCTATTCCAATAATCATTCCCAAAAAATCTTGTCCATTACTTTGATAGCTATGCACTTCTTGGAATCTGTATAAGCGTTGCAAATAAATATTTTTTAGCAATTCGTATTGCCCGCCTCGTAACTGTAGATAACGATTTTCTATTCCAATCATTAAATTTTCTAATACGGCTTGCAAATCATAGTTGCTTTGATTTTCTTTTGCTAAAGAACTTGCAATAGGAGTTTGAAATATTACTTGATTAACATTTAATCCTATTCCAATAATAGAATTTGCAATATATTGTTGTTGAATGGTGTTTTCTATCAAAATTCCACCTATTTTTTTAGCTATATTTTCTTTTTTTACATAAATATCATTTGACCATTTTATAGCAATACTTGGCAATATGTGTAGCAAACTATCGGTAATGCCTACCGTTATTGCTACATTTAGCTTAAATTGTTCGGTAATTGTTAAAAATTTTGGAGATAAAATTAGCGAAAAAGTAAGATTTGTATTTGGCATAGCCTCCCAAGTATTGCCTCGCTGTCCACGACCTGCAGTTTGGTTTCCTGTAATTATAATCGTACCTTCTGTAATTTGTGTATTGGGCTGTGCTTGCAAATAGGTCTGTGCTTCTGCATTGGTAGATGCACAAGTAGGCAAATAAATAAGATTTTTGCCAAAAAATTGCGTTGTTTGTAAATTTGTAAACAAAATACGATTATTTATATTGTTCTACGTAGTTGTAATTATTTACTTGTAAGTTCTAAATTACTGATAATCAAATACTTAGATAATTTAGAACTTACAAATACTCATTAGATAATTAATCCAATGTAA
>JBIKRY010000078.1:0-16538 GCA_044348925.1 Bernardetiaceae bacterium | reverse complement strand
CAATAAAGTAATCTGTAGTTCACGTTAAAGTTAGCACTTGACTTGGTGCTAACTTTACAAAAAATTACAAACTATTCACCAAATAATTACTAACAAACGATGAAAAAACTAAATGCAATAGGCTTAGATAGCGAAATGGCTGAAAAATTAGCCAATAAATTAAACGAATTGGTAGCCAATTATGCTATTTTTTATCAAAATGTCAAAGGCTGTCATTGGAATATTCAAGGCGAAAAGTTTTTTGAATTGCATCTAAAATTTGAAGAACTTTATAATGATTTGTTGCTAAAAACAGATGAAATAGCCGAAAGAATCTTGACTTTGGGTTATGCACCGCATCATAGCTATACCATCTATCAAAAAATAGCCAAAATACAAGAAATTACAGAAGTGTCCAATGCCAATAAGGCAGTCGAACATATTTTACATTCCTTACAAATTCTTCTTACTCTACAACGAGAACTATTAGAATTGTCGGCAAGTATGCAAGACGAAGGTACAAATGCCTTGATGAGTGATTATATTAGAGGGCAGGAAAAATTGGTTTGGATGTATGCTGCGTTTTTGAAAAAATAGCAAGCTATAATTAATTTAGTTACATAATTGTACTACGTAGCTGGAGCTACGTAATACTACATAACTTACATTATTTAGAAAATAATAGTTTTTTACTAAAAAAATTACACATAAACAAGATGATAAACGAAACAAAAGAAAATTTACTGAACACTATAGGTCTAAATACAAGTGCAATTTATCCTGTTTTGGATAGTTTGGCAGCAACCGACCACAAATATTTAAGAGATTTGCGAATTAATGTAAGCAATGCTTTACAATATCCAAATCTTAGCAAAAAAGAAAGTTATTTGTTGGCTTTGTCTGTTGCTATTAACGAAAAACATAAGGCTTTGGCAGGTTCTTTTGCAAAATTTGCAAGTGCTGAAGGTGCAACGGAGGCAGAATTAAACGAAGTAGCTGCTGCGGTTTCGTTAATGAATATCAATAATGTATTTTACCGTTTTCGCCATTTTGTCAAAAAAGAATATTATGAACAAACTCCCGCAGGAATAAAAATGGGTATTATGGCAAATCCTGTACTTGGAAAAGAGTTTTTTGAATTGTTGAGTTTAACTATTTCTGCGTTAAATGGTTGCGAAATGTGCGTAAATGCCCACGAAGAATCTGTTTTGAAACATGGAGCTACTACGGCAAGAGTATATGATGCCATTAGATTAGGGGCAATTATCAAAGGGTTAATGCCATTGATTTAAAAAAATGTTTATAGGTCTAAGATATTACACAACTTTCCAATTATTTAGACTTAGAAAGTTGTGTAAATTGCATATTTCGCAAATTTCTATGCACAAATTACCGTTTTGTTCATTACACTTGCTTCGCCATCTATGGTAACTTTTTGTGTTGCTTTGTCGAGCATTTGTGTGCTAACTGTTGCTAAATTTTTTTCATAGTTCACTTCCTTTACCGTAAAAACTGCCTCGTATTCTGTATTTACGTACATAGGACGCAAAAACTTCATTGTTTGGCTCAAATATACAGTACCTTCGCCAGGGAATAATGTTCCAAAAACTTTGGAAAAAATACTACCTCCCAAAAAACCGTGCATAATAGGACGTTTGAAAGCTGTAGTAGCTGCATATTGTTCGTCTAAATGTAGCGGATTTGCATCTCCTGTAACTTCTGCAAAAAGTGCAACTTGTGCTTGTGTAAAAGAAAATGTATGGCGAAAAGTATCACCAACCGAAAAAGATGTTTGTGGCATTGGAAATAATTGGTTTAAGGTTTTTTATTGGTTAGTAACTTGCTATTTTTACAATTCTACCAACCACGTATGTATTTCTACTTTTACGTCCCAACAAGTACCAGCTTCGATAGTAATATGTATGGGTTTTAAGTTTTTGTTTTCAAAAAACGTAGTAATATTTTTCTTTGCAGAACTAAGCATTTCTTCGGCAGTATGTTTTTTGAAAGCCCGCAAAAAAGCATTATCATGTTTTACGGTTTTGCGATATACTTCTGCAACTGATTTATTTTGATGTGTATAAAATAACACAGCGTAGGTTTTTGTGTGGTCAAATCCTATTTGATTTGCTTTTTGGGCAGCATCTAATACTTTTTTGGGATAAAAACCTATCATACTTTCATTGGCATCTGTTTCATCTGGAATATAACCTGACTTCAAATAAATAAGAGCTTCTGCTTGCCCATTACTCGTAATAATAGCAATATCTGTATCTTGCCAATCTCTTGCTACTTGTAAAGTGGTTTGCTCATCTATCATGCGTTGTTGCAATCGATATGCTAATTTATTACGCAAAGTAGCCTCTACTTTTGCAGTCAAAGCCAAATAAGCAACCTCATTACTATTATAGTAGTTAGCAATATTGCTAATTTCTTCTTGTATAATAGAACAATAATCCATATAAAAGAGTTGTATGTTTAAAGTTAAAAATTTGATTAGTACGGGGTTGTAAGTAGGCAAAACTCCTATTACAAGTTAAATTTTGCAAGCAAAGCTACAAACTTTTAGTTTGTTTTTTCTATTTTTTTGTTTTTATTGCTCAAAAATTATTGCAATTCGTTAATTGCAAGCCATGCCATAAGTCCTGCACCAAGTTCCAAAGCCTTTTCATCAACATCAAAAGTAGGAGTATGTACTCCAGATACAATATTTTTTTGTTCGTTGCGTGTGCCAAGTCTATAAAAACACGCATCTGCTTGTTGGGTGTAATAGGCAAAATCTTCTGATGCCATCCATATATCCAAATCTACGACATTTTCCTGCCCAATAAATTCCTCTGTTGCTTTTTTTAGTTTTTGTGTCAATTCGGGTGCATTGGTCAAAAAAGGATAGCCACGCAAAATCGTAAATTCACAACTGCCACCCATTCCTTCTGCCATTGATTCTGCTAATTTTTTCATACGTTTGTGTGCCTCATTTCGCCATTCTTCGTTCAATGTTCTAAAAGTGCCTTCTATTTTTACTTCATTTGGAATAATATTGGTTGCCCCATTTGCAATAATTTTTCCAAAAGAAAGCACAGATGGTATTTTTGGATTTGCCATTCTGCTAACTATTTGTTGCAAAGCTACTATAATATGTGAGCTAATTAGCACAGGGTCTATAAATGTTTCGGGCATAGCACCATGTCCACCTTTGCCTTTGACAGTAACATAAATTTCGTCTGCACTTGCCATATACATTCCCTCGCGAAACCCAATTTTACCAACAGGCAAGGCAGGCATCACGTGTTGCCCTATTACCGATTGTGGCTTTGGATTTTCCAAAACTCCTTCTGCTATCAATAACGAAGCCCCCCCTGGTATTTTTTCCTCCGCAGGTTGAAAAATTAATTTCACACTTCCCTCAAAATCGTGGCGAAGGTCTTGTAAAATGCGGGCAGTTCCCAACAAAGATGCCGTATGCACGTCATGTCCGCAGGCGTGCATTACCCCTTTATTTTGCGATTTATATGGCACATTATTAGCTTCTTCTATTGGTAGTGCATCTATATCTGCACGCAAAGCTGTAACTTTACTCGTTGGATTTTTGCCTTCGATAATTGCAATTACCCCTGTATTTGCCATTCTTTGTGTCTGCAAACCAAGTTCGTGCAATTTTTTTTCTATAAAAATAGCCGTATGAAACTCTTGAAAAGACAATTCAGGGTTTTGGTGAATATGCTGACGGTTGGCTACTATATCTGTTGCGTATTTGTGGGCTAATTCTTTGATTTTATTTGCTAACATTTTTGCGATGAATTTATGATTTGATTTGCAAAAATATTTCATTTTTTCACTATTTCATATAACAAGCAAAATTAATTATTATAAGTACCTTGTCTGATAAGCTAAAAATTTTATTTTTTCTCTTTCGATATTTTGGAATGGTTGCTATAAGCAATTTCTTTATTTCTAAGTTTATACGCTATTTTTAGTTGTTCTTGTATGTCTATAATAGGTGCAAAAACAGAAGGTTTTGGAATTTTTTTTTCGTATTTTTTCAAAAGTTGTTCTTCGAGTGCTGCATTTGTTTTCAAAGTTTTATCTTTCAAAATATGCACTACCTCAAAGCCATTTTTTTCTAATGCAACAGCAATCATCGAAAATCTATGACAATCGAAAGGTTCTCCTTCGGCACACATCAGGGCAATGGTAAATCCTTTTTCTATCCCTTTCCAAAGCCTTTCTACTCCATTTTTAAAATGCTGTGCTTGTTGCACTTTCTCAAAATCTACTTTTCCTTCTGCATCTAACAAGCTAATATCTGTTTGTTTTGCACCAAACTCTTCAGCAAAGTGCATATACAAAATATTATTTTTTTTCAAGGAACTTGCCAGAAACTCTTTATTAAATTGTGGATTATAAGAACTTGCAGCAATGCTTCTAACATCAACAATACAATCAATCGTATAAAAACTAAGTAAGGAAATAAAATACTGTATTTCGTGTGTAGAATGTCCAATAGTATAAATTTTGTTTGTCATCATTTCTTTTATAATCAACAAATATATTTACTTTGAGGCATAAATTCAAAATCACTAAGCAAAAATCTATCTTTGTAGTATTTTATTGCTACTATTTATGATTCAGATAATTTTACCATTTGTTAAAATAGAGATTATTAAGGTTTGTAGCATAGACTTCAGTTGGGGACGCCTTAGTTTGTGCTTATAAATTATTGGTAATGAAGAAGTTATAGGCACAGACTAAGGCGTCCCCGACTAAAGTCCAATGCTATTAAGCTAAGAAAAATATTTAAACTGCCTTTTTAGCCCTGTAAGGGCGACATATTTATAGCAAAAACAGTCCCAACTCCTCCAAGTGCCGTAGGCACGAAATAGGTTTCGTGCCTACGGCACTTGGAGGAGAAAAACTAACTCATACTATAAATATTTCGTGCCTATGGCACTAAAAAACGTAATCCTTAGCTTAATAGCATTGGACTAAACCTATGCTACAAACTTTAATAATATCTAATACTAAATTATATTTTTTAAGCAAAGAAATTAGCCAAAATATTTTATATTCATTTTTTTTAATAACTTTATAGTAGAATTTTCAGAAAGTAATTTTCACTAATTTTGTGGCTAAAACCGTTATTTAATTATTTTTATCTGTTCTGCCAAAATCATCATCAAATTATCATTAAACTATATGAAAAAATCTGTTTATTTTTTTCTCTTATTTTTCACAAATTTTATCTACTCGGCAACTGCACAAGTATATAATCCATTTTTTGAAACTTGCGAAAGATATTACTATGAAGGAGATTACAAAAGAGCCTTAGAAGAGTGTAATCATATTATTGCAAAATTAAAAAAACAGTCGAAAGGTTTTGCAGTGGCAAATGGCGAAATTTATCAAGCAAAATATTTGGAGGCAACTTCAGATTTTGTTGCTTTTGAGGAGGTTTTGGGAGATGCTATTAAAAATAATAAAATTAGTGGTGAAAAATCTAACGCATACGGTGTAGCTTTATTAGATGCTGCTTATTTATATTTGTCGTATTCAAATACCCAAAAAGCAGAAGAACTTTTTTTGCAAAGTTGTAAGGTTTTAGACATACAAATAGGAGAAGATGGCAAAATAAATAAAGCTCCTGAGGATACCTATATTCGTACACAAGCATTGTATATACAAGCAAAAATATATTTTAATCGTGGTTATATTGATAAATTCGACTTACTTATCCCCGAACTATTGGCATATCGTCAGCGAAGAATTACAGATACAGATTATTATTATGACGAAAATAACCAAAAATTATCTACCAAAATAAGTGTCGAAGCCAAAAAAAGACGTTGGGAAGAATATGCCGAAATTTTGACTTTGCGTGCCGAGGGACAATTAGTAAAAGGTAATTACAAAAAAGCCCAAGAATATCTCCATAAAGCAGATAATTGGATTTTGAGTACTATAAATAAACGCAGTATTGCCTATATGTATAACCAACACATACAAAACTTACTTGCTTTGGTGCGTGGTGATGAATTGAGCAAGGTAAAAAATGCAATTAAAAAGAATTTTGAATCTATCGACAAAGCGGCGTTGGCAGTAAACAAAGTATATATTGCCATTCAGGCTTTGTATATTCGATACAATACCGAGCAAAAAAATGTGCTGGAAGGAGATTTTCAGCGATGGGACTTTCGCCAAAATGCTGCAAAATATTATGGTTCTCTAAATTTTTGGAAAATTCGTTATGATGATAACCGAAGTTTGCCATCTGCAAAAGCAAAAATGCAAGATTCCAAAAGCTATGCCCAACAAAAACGGTTAAGCGTAGCAATGACCGAATTACAGGTTTTATACAACAATACGATGCAAGTACCAACCAATCACGAAAGTAGAATACATTTGCTACAACAGATGTATGAAACAAGTATTGCACAAGATAATTATAAATTATCTTTAGAACTTGGTAACGAATTAGTAAAAACAGTAGAAAAAATACAAGGCAAAAATTCCTTAAATTATTATTATGCACAGTTGCAATTAGCAAGTTATTATACTTCTTACACCTCTAATTTTAAAAAAGCAGATTCTTTGTTACAAGATAATTTTTATAAAGGAGTAGTAAAATTAATTGTACCCGAAAATAAAGTTTATACAGAGTTTCTTAACCAATTAGCCACTTTTTATGTGCTTACAGACCGTTATGATTCTGCCAAAATTCAAATAGATAAAGCTATTTTAATTACCAAAACAGAATACGGAGAAAGCAATGTAAGGTATGCAGCAGAATTAAATAAGTTGATTAAATTTGAAATATTGCAAGGAAATTATAACGATGCCTACAAAAATATTGTGCAAATGTTGGCTATTTTTGATAAAAACAAAGACAAAACCTTCGAAACCAAATATGCTGAAGCCTTAGAAACAGCAGCCAATTATTATGCAACGCTTGGTTTGTATAGTTCGGCACAAGAGGCTTTAGCCAAAGCAATACGTCTGCGAAGTAGAACAAATGCCTCTATTGCAAACTCTGAAGCCATAGATGAATTGGCATTTTTGTATATCAAAATGAACAAATACGATATTGCAGAGGCAATGTTGCAAGAGGCAGTAAAATTGCGTTTGGAAAGGTATGGGGAAAAATCACGTTTTTTGATTAACCCTTATAACCAACTTTCTCGTCTTTTTTTGATTGAAGGGGAATACACAAAAGCAGCAGATTTTGCCGAAAAAGCCCTAAAACTTTCTAATGATTTGTTTGGAGAAAACTCTTTGCAAAATGTAGAAAGTGTTATTATTTTAGCAGAATATAATGCAGCTATTGGAGATTTTGAAAAAGCTAAAATAGATATTACGCAAGCTATTGCCAAACAAGAAAGTATTTTGGGCAAAGAACACGTAAAACTTGCTGCCTCGCTGACACAATATGCAATGGCGAAGTTTTTGAACAAAGAACCTTACAATGAAATAGAAAAAATCTTTAAAGATGCACAGCAACTAATTGCCAAAAATATAGGTACAGACAACCCTATTTATGCCGAATCGTTGAAAAACTTGGCATTGGTGCATACAGAAAGCCAAAAATATAGCGAAGCAATGACCGAATTACAAGACGCACAAAATATTTGGCAGAAAACCTATAAAACCCCAAATAGTTTACAAAATGCTGAAATTCAGACATTAATTGGCGACATTCAAACTCGACAAAATCAATTTTCCAAAGCTGCTATTCAATACAATGCAGCATTGAAAATTATAGCATCACAATTTAGCAAAAAACACCCAACTTATACAAATATTCTTACAAGGCTTGCCCGTATGTACTATATTGCTGGAGATTTGGAAAAATCTGAAAAATATATTGAACAAGCATTGACACAATATAAATTGTATATCAAAGAATTTTTTACGGCTTTGAGTGATAGGGAAAAATCAAAATATTGGGGAAAAATTCGCAATGACTTTGAGTTTTATAACAATTTGATTCTCAAAAAAGCACGTACAAAACCAATGTTATTGGGCAAATTATATGACAATATATTGCTGACAAAAACTTTGTTGGTTGGGGCATCTACAAAGGTACGGAATACGATTTTGGCAAGTCCAGATTCGGCTTTGCGTAATACTTACGAAAAATGGGAAAAACGCAAAGCAGACCTTACAGAGGCACTTGCTTTGAGTGACGAGCAACAGAAAGACGAAAACAAAGAGCCGAAAAAAATAGAAAAAGAAATTGAAGCATTGGAAAAAACATTGCTGAAAAATGAAATTTTTAGGCAACAAAAAGAAGAAGTTATTTCGTGGGTGGATATAAAAAAAACCTTGCAAGCTAAAGAAGTAGCTGTAGAAATGATGCGTTTTCGTTATTTTGATAGAGATTTTACGGATTCGGTTTGTTATGTGGCGTTGGTTTTGTTGCCAAATAGTGAAACTCCCAAAGTAGTAACTATGCAAGAGGGAAATTTATTGGAAACAAATTATTCCAAATTTTACCAAAATAATATCAAATTTTCGTTAAAAGATGAGAAATCTTATAGTCGTTATTGGAAACCAATAGATGATTTGGTAGGAACAGACAAAACTATCTATTTTTCGGCAGAAGGTTCTTTTACACAAATAAATCCCGAAAATTTGCTTATGCCTGATGGTAATTATGTGATAGATAAGCAAGAAATTGTATTGTTAAGCACTACCAAAGATTTGGTAAGCAACACATCAAATACCAAAAATAACGGAAGGACAATGATTATTGTAAATCCTGCATTTTACCAAGACTTATCGCAAGGCGAAATGATGAAGGTTACTAATCGCAAAATTCCGCAATTACCAGGGGCACAGACCGAAGGACAGGAAATTTTTGGTATTTACAAAACAGCCAATAAAGAAGCAGATATTGTACTAAATTTTGATGCAACTGAGAAATATATGCGTGAAAATATCAAAAAACCGCGAATCTTGCACATAGCAACACATGGTTTTTTTGCACCAAATGCCGTTGCCTCGTCTGATAATAGCTTAAATAATCAAAGAACAGTAAATACACCTTTGTTAAATTCGGGTTTGTTGTTTTATAGAGCAGGGGAGTTGATGGCAAGCAATAATATTTACAATTACAATAAATTTGACGGGGTGGCAACTGCCTATGAAATTACAAGTTGGGACTTGGAAGGTACTTTATTGGTTATTGCAAGTGCCTGCGAAACAGGACGTGGAGATATTAAAGTAGGCGAGGGGGTATATGGATTGCAACGTGCATTGCAAGTAGCAGGGGCTAAACTGTTGCTAATGAGTTTGTTTAAAGTTTCTGATGAGGCTACCAGATATTTGATGGTAAATTTTATTACCAATATCGAAGTCAAAAATATGACCATTCGTGCTGCTTTGATTGATGCCAAAAAACAGTTACGAGCTACGAAGTTTAAAGACCCTATTTATTGGGGTTCTTTCCTATTGATTGGAAAAGAATAATGTATGGAAGTTGATAGTTTGCTACATACTTTCTACAAAATATACAAATAGGTTTTTTGCATCAAAATTATATTTTTTAAATTTAAAGATAACTTTATAATTATTTCTAAATTTTGATGTGGAAAACCTACGTTGATATAAAATTATTTTTTACATAAAAAAAGCTATTGCAGTAATGCAATAGCTTTTTTATTTTGTGCGTTATAGATTAGCTTTGTGTAACAGGACGTACAGACACAAAAGACCTTTCGTTCAAGCCTTTTTTAAATTCTACAATGCCATCTGCCAATGCAAATAAGGTATGGTCTTTGCCAATTCCTACATTTACTCCTGCATGATGTTTTGTACCTCTTTGTCTAACGATAATATTTCCTGCAATAGCTGCTTGACCACCATAAATTTTAACACCGAGGCGTTTGCTATGTGATTCTCTGCCGTTTTTTGAGCTACCAGCACCCTTTTTGTGAGCCATAGTATTTTTTAGTTAAAATTGTGAATGTTTTGTACCTAAATAACTTTTATGCTATTTCTAAGAAATAGGACAAGCATTATTTTTTAGAAAGTAATGCTTTCTATCCATATTTTTGTGAATTGTTGGCGGTGTCCGTTTAATTTTACGTGACCTTTTCTACGTTTCTTTTTGAAGACCAATACTTTGTCTCCTTTCACGTGACCAATCACCTTAGCTGTTACTTTCGCACCCGCTATGGTAGGGATTCCAACGCTTACGGTGCCGTTGTTTTCGGTGAGCAACACTTTGTCGAAGCTCAACACATCACCCTCATTTGCTTCCAAACGGTGTGCATAAACATAACGGTCTTTTTCTACCTTGAACTGTTGTCCGGCGATTTCTACAATTGCGTACATAATAGAACTTTATTTAATTTATTAAAAAGTCTGCAAAAATAATATTTTTTTTTGAAACTATCAAATTTTTTTCAAAAAACTATCAAGGTTTTTTCAAAAAAAATGTAGCTTATTCCAAAACCTCGCCCACCAAGCTATATTTATTGTCTTGGATTTGGTAAGTTCGGATAAGTGTAAAATCAAAGTCATCTTGTTGTTTGATTTTTTCTTCTAAAGATTTTGGGAAACCAATAGTTTCTATGTTTTCTTCGGATTTGGTAAAACTATTTTTAGAGAAATTGCCTTTGGTGGTTAAAACCAAATTTGGAAATTCTTGGTCTGTCATTTCTGCAAAACTTAGCTCTGTTTTCCATTCTCCTTTGCCATCCTGTTCATAAAAACGTGCTATAAAATGCTCTTCCAACAACAAAGGGCTTGTGTTGGATAGCTTATGCAAATATACCTGACTGTAAAAAGGGCCTCCTGCACCTCCATTGCTTTGCTGAATGGCAAGGACTATTTCTTTTTTGCCAAACAGATAGTAGGTAGGGCTGGGTGCTGTAGAGTAGCTACCATACAAACCAATAGCGGGGGTATAAAATTGTAATTCCCAAAATAAAATATTGTCTATATTTTTTTGTTCAAACAAAGCAATTCCTAAAAATGCAGCTTGAAACCTGCCTGTACGGCTAAACTCTGGAAAACTTGAGCTTAAGGTAGAAGTGGACAAAATAGCGTATTTTTTTGTGCCTATTTCAAAAATACTGTCGCCATTTGCTCTTGTGTCGTTGATTTTGTTGCGAGGGTTTGGAAAAGTATCTTGGTTTTCTTCCCAAAGACTTGCAAAAGTTTTGGCAGGATAATTTTCGGTTTTCCAAATACCCATAAATAAGGTTTTAGTATCGTCTTCGTTGCCAAAATAATCACAGGCAAAACGAAAACAGTTTTTTCCAAAAATAACTTGCATAGCCGAATCTTGGTGGAAAGAACCTGTAAAACGGGCTTTAGATTGCCAAATTTTGCTGTCAAGTAGAGGCAATTTAGCCAAAAATGAGGCAGAAAGGCTATCTACAGGCAAAGCTGTAGCAACTTGCACCGCAGGCAAACTATCTACTACAGGGCTTTGTGTTTGTTCGGTTGTTTTGGGTTTGCAAGAAAAAATGCAACACAGAAAAGTCGAAAAAATGAAAGAATAAACAAAAAATGTTTTCATAAATTGTTAGTTTTGTGAGATAATAGGCAAATTAAAAGTTTTTTTTGTTAAACTTGCATATAAATTAGTATTTTAACTATTCACTACAACCATTTATTTACCAATGCCTAACCTTTCTATTATCATTGTTACCTTTAATGCCGAAAAAACCTTAGCTACTTGCCTTGAAAGTGTGGTAACACAAAGCTATTTAGACAAAGAAATATTATTGATAGATGGAAATTCGTCAGATAATACCCTAAAAATTATCCAAAATTATGCAAGTATGTACCCTTTTATTCGCTGGATTTCGGAAAAAGACAAGGGAATTTATGATGCCATGAACAAAGGTATTGCTATGTCGGAAGGCGAATGGTTGTATTTTTTGGGTAGTGATGATACTTTATTTGATTATAAAGTGATGGAAAGGGTTTTTGTAGAACAACAAGCTACGGTTTCAAAAGCAGATTACATTTATTCTAATGTAATTTGGGGAGAAACAGGGCTGTTATATGGTGGCTACTATGATGTTTTGCGACTTTATAGCACAAATATTTGCCATCAAGGTATGTTTGTACGGAGAAATGTCTTTGAAAAAATTGGTTATTTTAGTATGGAATATCCAGTGCTTGCAGATTATTATTTCAATATGCGATGCTTTACAGAGGATAGTATTCGCAAAGAATATTTGGGGCTAATTGTAGCAAAATATGCTGTTGCAGGGGCAAGTAGCTATACCAAAGACCCATTTACAGACCAAAGATACCAACAATTTGCCAAAAATATGAAAAAAATATCTCTTGAAACACAATTACAATTTCGTATTTTACATGGCAATAGGCAAGGCTTGAAAAATAAAATAGAAATTTTGCTTAGTATGGGACTTAGAGATATACTCAATAGTATTTTTGTTCGTAAATTGCGAAAAATATATGCCAAAATGCGACAAAAAACTACCTAATTTTGTTACCTAATTTTAAATAAGTTATATGTTAAAACAACTTCCTAATGCTCTTACCTCTTGCAATTTATTTTGTGGTTGTTTGGGAATTATTCAATGTTTTGAGGGAAATCTTCAAAAAGCTACTTTATTTATTTTGTTGGCTGCGGTTTTTGATTTTTTTGATGGGTTTGTGGCAAGAGCCGTAAAAGCCAATAGTGCCATGGGCAAAGAATTAGATTCGTTGGCAGATTGTGTTAGTTTTGGGGCTTTGCCTGCTTTTATGCTCTATAAATTGATGTTGCAAAGCACAAATCTTGCAACAGTAAGTATGTATTTGCCTTATTCTGCTTTATTAATTGCCGTATTTTCTGCATTAAGATTAGCAAAATTTAATATTGATACTCGTCAAACAGATTCATTTATTGGTGTACCTACGCCTGCCGATGCAATATTGATAGGTTCTTTTCCTTATTTGATAGCCGAAAACACTTTTTTTGCACCATTTCTAACTAATATATATGTTTTGCTTGGGGTTGCAATTTGTATGTCTTATTTGATGATGGCAGAATTGCCGCTAATTGCCTTAAAATTTAAAGATTTTTCTTGGAAAAACAATCAATATATTTATATTTTGCTTGTAATTTCTATTGTAATGCTTGTGTTTTTGCAATTTAGTGCCGTACCTATGATTATGCTTTTGTATATTATATTGTCTGTCATCAAAAATACAACAAAAGCACATTTGCCTTCAGGCGAATAAGTAGTTAGCCTAAATTTTTCGTTGTACCATATCCTTGAAGTGTGGATTTGAGTCGAGGACTCCTATTTCACACTACAGAAAATATTTTTATTGATTTTATCTATTTTCTAATGAAACGTAGTACCGCATCTCCTAATGTTCATACGTTGCACCCACATTTTTATGTGCCGCAGTTGGATAGGCATCGAGCCATTTACATATATTTGCCACCTGATTATGGACACAGCAACAAAAGATACCCTGTGTTGTATATGCAAGATGGGCAGAATTTGTTTGACCAATCTCTTGCGTTTTCGAGAGAGTGGAAAGTAGATAAAACCCTCAATCAATTACATAAACGCAAAAATTATGGTGCTATTGTGATAGGCATTGCCAATGGTGGGATACACCGCAGCAATGAATATGCCGCATGGCATCGAAACAGAATGGGAGGAGGCGAAGGCGAAAAATATTTACAATTTATAGTCCAAACTTTAAAGCCTTTTGTAGATAGTAATTTTAGAACTCTGTCTGATGTTGCAAATACAGCTATAGTTGGGAGTTCGATGGGAGGACTTTTTGCTTTGTATGGCATCTTGCAACGAGGAGATATTTTTGGAAAAGCAGGAGTTTTGTCGCCATCTTTTTGGTTTAATCCACAAATTTATGCCTTTGCCAAGCAAAATATTCGCCCACAAAGCAAAATTTATATTTCGGGTAGCAAAACCGAAAGCCGCTATATGCACCAAAATTTACAAGACATTTATTGGTCTTTGCATCATGGAGGTTTGTCGGATACAAATTTGCGGGTAGTTTTGCAAGAACGAGGTAGGCACAATGAAGTGCTTTGGGCAAGTGAATTTAAAAAAATGTATAGTTGGCTTTTTGCTTAAAAAACTACTAAATTGTGTATAGTACGTAGCTCCAGCTACGTACTTTTTTGCGGTAAAACTTAGTTTTTATAACAAAAAATACACATTTGTACCTACAATAGGGTTTCAAAATTAGATTTTGTACTATGTAGCTGGAGCTACGTAGCACAACCCAACTTGTATTTATTCATTTATTTTTGCAAAACTTTTACCAAGAAGTATTTAAGGATACTTAGCGAAAATGTTAAAAAATATAGCGAATCTAAAATTAAATACTATCTTTGCTTTTTAGCATAAATTAAACGCAAAATACTCATGCGACTAACCTTTTGGGGAGCAGCTCAACAAGTAACAGGAAGTATGTATCTTCTGGAACTCGAAGACGGCTACAAAATATTAATAGATTGTGGAATAGACATGGAAAGAGAGAGAAAAGTGGCTGTAGAAAAGCCTGTAGGCGAAAAGCCCAACAGACCTTCTCACTCGATGTTCCCTTTCGAGCCTTCCGAAATCCATTTAATGTTGCTTACCCACGCACATATAGACCATTCAGGCAATATTCCTAACCTATACCGTGAGGGATACGAAGGACAAGTGTTATGTACAGCAGCTACTTTAGAACTTACTACATTACTTTTGCAAGATTCGGCAATGCTCAACCAAAAAAGATTGAGCAGTTACCACCGCAAACGTAGCAAACGAAAAAGTATGCCACCACCTGCCAATATTGGCGAATGGTATTCTGAAAAGCACGTAAAAGATGCGGAAAGACAATTTGTTCCTATTACTTTTAATAATAGATTTACCGTAAAAAAAGGGGTTCATGTAACTTTTGTACCCGCAGGACATTTATTAGGGGCAGCACATATTGTGATAGAAGTAGAAGAAAATGGCACAAAAAAATCCATCGCATTTTCGGGAGATATTGGACGATATGACTATCCTCTGTTACTTGACCCACAACCCCTGCCACAAGTAGATTATTTGCTTTGTGAAACGACATACGGCAATAGAAAACATATAGCAGTAAAACAAGCAGAAGCAACTTTAGAGGAAATAGTTTTGCAGACTTGTGTCGAAGTACCTGGTAGATTAATTATTCCTGCTTTCAGTGTTGGACGTACACAAGCATTGCTATATACGTTCAATAAATTGGCAGCAGCAGGAAAATTACCGCCTGTAAAGATTTTTTCAGACAGTCCATTGGCTTTTCAAAGTACAAAAGTCTATGAAAAATATGCCCGACAACTAAACAGTGAAGCACAAGAATTTAAAAAGCAAAATGATGTCTTATTTGATTTTGACAACTTGGTATATGTGCAAGATTTGAAAGAAAGTCAAGCTATTTCTAATTATAGGCAACCTTGTATTATTATCTCCTCGTCTGGTATGATGGAAGGTGGTAGAATACAACACCATATTGCAGCAAATTTAGAAAATCCTTACTGTACTATTTTAGCAGTAGGATATAGCTCTGAAGGAACTATGGGACACGAAATAGTACATGGTGGTAAAAAAGAAATTAGAATTGGTGATAAAGTAATACCTATTTTAGCAAAAATTGTAAGTACAGATGTATTTAGTGGACATGGCGACCAAGATGATTTGCTAACTTACGTCAAAAATCAAGACAAAAATAAGGTCAAAAAAATATTTTTGGTGCATGGAGAAGTACAATCTATGTTAGATTTTAAAACTTTATTGTTAGAAACAGATTATCAAAATATAGAAACTCCTTACAAAGGGCAAGTATATGAATTATAATTGTTAGTAATCATCAAATAACAGACTTTCCAAGTTTTAAAAACTTGGAAAGTCTGTTATTTTTAGCAAAATAGAGAAATTTTGCAACATCTAACCAAGCAATATGTCTTATATTCCGTTAAATCTACCTAATTTTTTGCCTCGATTACGCAAAGAAAATAGCAAAGTCTATATTTATGATGTAGTTCGCAAAAAATATATTATGCTTAGTCCAGAGGAATGGGTTAGGCAACATTTTATCCATTTTTTAGTACAAAACAACTATCCTTTATCATTGCTACAAATCGAAAAAGGACACCAAATCAATAGCCTACAAAAAAGAACAGATATTGTTGCCTATAATAGACAAGGAAAAATATTTTTGTTGATAGAATGTAAAGCACCACATATTCCTCTAAATCAAATTGTATTTGAACAAATTTTTGTCTATAATCTGACTTTGCAAGCCCCTTATATTGCTATTACGAATGGATTGGAACATCATTATTTTCAAAAAAAAGAACAACATTACCAAACTATAGAACATTTACCAAATCTATAACTAACTTAAGTTGTGCAGAATGTATCCTATGCTTTAGGGTATGATTTTCTAATCAGTTGTTAGGATAAAAACTACTGAAAAGACATTTTAAATAATTAAAATAGTAATTAATCTTGCTTTGTTAGCAAATCACACCCTAAAGCGTAGGATACATGCTTACTACACAACTTATAGCGAAAAATAACTTACAAGCAATA
>JBIKRY010000343.1:0-4703 GCA_044348925.1 Bernardetiaceae bacterium | reverse complement strand
TTACATCAGGCGGTAAACTTGTAGAATTGGCAAAAGACAAACACTTTGACCTTGCCCAAATTCCTGTAACCGAGCCTATTTGCCCACGTGCAAATTTGGGCTATTCGTTTGTGCAGTTGTTGTATATATTGATGGAATACCGATTGATAGAAACAAAATATGCACAACAATTAAAAAAATCGGTTGGACTTTTGCAAACTAACCGTTTTGCTATAGAAAGTGAAGCCAAAAAAGTAGCAAACGAATTACATAACAAATTGCCTATGATTTATGTTGATGAACTTTTTGGGGCTTTGGCGGTTCGTTTTCAACAACAAATCAATGAAAATGCCAAACAATTTGCTCATGTGAATGTATTTCCTGAAATGAATCACAATGAATTGGTAGGCTGGGTACACCCTACAACTTTGCTAAAAAACAGTGTGGTTTTGTTTCTTAAATCTACTTTTAACAACCCTCGCAACGAAAAACGTATGGAGGTTTGTGAGCCTATTTTCAGACGACTTACCAATGAAATCATAGATTTGAAAGCCAAAGGAGATTCCTTAACCGAACAATTTATCTATTTTATTCACCTTACAGATTGGATTTCGTACTATTTGGCAGAAAAAAATGAAGTAGATGCCTTTGAAATAGATGTAATTAATCATTTGAAAGGAGAATTGGCAAAAGTCTAAAATATTTTTGTAAGATTTTGGTTAAAGATATGTTTTTAAAAACCAAATTTTTCAAGCCTGTAAGACTTGAAAAATTTGGTTTTTGACTAATATAAAATTATGCCATTGGTGGTGGCGGTGGTGGCATTGTTTGAAATAGACTTTGCAATTCAGGAACTTGATTTGCGAATGCCCAAGCAGCCATTCCTTGTTTCCAAACGTATGTTTGTTGGGTAAGTTGCCCTGTTTGTACCATCTGCCCAAGTTGTTGCATAGTAAATGCCCCTGTTTGTTGCCCATTTACGGATACAAAAAATTGCAATACGGGAGGTGGCGGTGGTGGTGTTAGGTTATTTGGTTGATTATTTTGCTGATTTTGTTGATTCATTTGATTTTGTTGCATTTGGTTCATCATTTGATTTGCCATACCAAAACCCATTCCCATTCCCATACCTTCTGCCATATTTCCAGAGCCTCCATTATTCATATTGCCTATAGCATTTGCGGTTTGGAATTGTGTAAATTTGTTCAAATCTCCTAAAATTCCCATCGAGCTGCGTTGGTCTAATACTTTTTCTACTTCTGGAGGTAGGGAAATATTTTCTATCAATACTTTTTGAATTTGAATACCATATTCTTCGAGCAAACCTGCCGACATTTTCTCCTTTACAAAGTTTGAAAATTCGTTATAATTTGCTGCCATATCTAATACAGGGATTTTGCTTTCGCCTACAATATCTGTAAATCTGGTTACAATTTCGTTTCTTAAATGTTCTGCAATATCTTCGGTATAAAATTCTGCATTCGTACCTGCTAATTCTTTCAAAAATTTGGCTGCATCTACCACTTTGAATGTATAACCACCAAAAGCACGAATACGAATAGGTCCAAACTCTGCATCTCGCAACATAATAGGGTTTTTGGTTCCCCATTTCATATCATTAAAAACTCGTGTATTTACAAAATAAACTTCTGCTTTGAAAGGACTGTTAAAACCAAATTTCCAACTTTTTAAGGTCGTCATAATTGGCATATTTTGTGTCGTAAGTGTGTGTGTACCAGGTGGATATACATCGGCAAGTTGCCCTTCGTTGATAAAAACTGCCGTTTGTGATTCTCTGACAATTAGTTGTGCCCCGTATTTTATTTCGTTATCTTTTCTATCAAAACGATAGACAATGGTATCTCGTGTGTTGTCCAGCCACTCAATAACATCTATAAATTGCCCTGTGATTTTATCCCAGATTCCCATAATTTGTTGGTTTTGTGAAGTTTTGAAATAAATTGCTTTGGTAAATTTACTGATTATAAATTAATCTTGCTAATTTTTAGGCTATTTTTATTTTGAAATTTTAGCACAGATTTTGTTTATTTGTGTCTGGCAATAAAATAGTTTTAGAAAATTTGCAATACCAAACAATTATTATACTTTTGTAGGTATATATCAAAGGATATATAATTATTTTATAAAATATACACTAATCTGACTCCCTTAGTTTACTATATACTTTACTTTAATGATAATTTTACATCATAGCAAGTTTATTTCCAAATATATTATCCATTAGCCATTCCAAATTACATGAAATTTTTTAGGTCTAAAATAGCTTGGCAATTATTACTTTGGTTACTTGTGATTGAGTTTCCTGTAGAAAGTCTATTGGTATATGTGAGTTATCAAAATTCGGAACAAAGTTTACGCACCGAGCTTACAGATAAATTACGTGCTATTGCCACCTATCAAATAGCAGAAATTAATGAATTTGTAGAAGAACAACTCAATAAAGCAACAAACCTTGCCCAAATACCCGAATTAATAGGGATTACCAATACCCTACTACATAAGCAAGCCAAAAATGAGGGAAATGTAACAAAGACAACAAAAAATGAGGTAAAAAATATTTTGGAAGAGGAACAAAAAATTCTGAAAAAATATATAGACATTTTTAGCTTTAAAAGTTTGTTGCTTGTTTCGCCTGAAGGTACGGTGTTGCTATCTACCAATACTACAATAAAAGAAGGCGAAAATTTAGGAGAAGGAACTTGGAAAGGAACAGAACTTAGCAATAATTTTTTGCGTGCCAATATTATTTTACAAGCAGATTTTTCCGATTTTTTGTACTTACCCAATCAAAGTGCCTTATCTACTTTTGTGGCTGTACCTATCAAAAATGAATCTGGTCGTCCTATAGCAATTATGATGTTAGAAGCAGATTTGCAAAGAATAACCAATGCAGTAAGAAATTATACAGGCATGGGAAACAGTGGCGAAATATTGTTACTAACAGAAATAGGAAAAGAAATTGTGTTTATTACTCCAACAAGATACCAACGTGCTGACGAGCCACTCAAAAAATTTATTGCCGAAGATATCAAACACAAAGGCGAAGACGTAGAAAAAGCCATACAAGCCCAAACAGGTTATGGAATTGTAACAGATTATGAAGGCAAAAAAGTATTTGCACATTGGCATTATGTGCCTGCCTTGAGAAGTGGCATTATCATCAAAGAAAATATAGACGAAGCATTTGCACCAATTACCAAATTACAAAAAATATTACTAACTATTGTATTTTGTACTTTGTTGTTATTTGTATTTGCTGCCTTTAATATTGCAACCATGTTTACCAAACCTATTCGCAAATTAAACGCAATTACCAAAAAAATAGCCAACGGAGATTTAAGCCAACGTGCAGCCATGCAAACCAATAATGAAATTGGCGAATTGGCACAATCCTTTGACGAAATGACCGAAAAAATCCAGCAATATCAAGCTGAATTGGAAGATGCTAATGTTGATTTAGAACGAAAAGTGCAAGAAAGAACCGAAGAATTGCATACTTTGGTCGAAGAATTGAGCCAAACAAACGAAGAATTAACCACGACAGTAGATTTTGTAGAAACACAAAAAAGAGAACTTATCAAAAAAAATACGAATATCGAAGCAAGTATTACTTATGCCAAACGCATACAAAGTTCTATTTTGCCGTCTGTAAATTATATGCAAAGCTATTTGCCGAAGTTCTTTGTGTTTTTCAAGCCTCGTGATATTGTTTCAGGTGATTTTTATTGGTTTACACCACTTTCCGAAAACCGTTTTATGCTTATTTCGGTAGATTGTACGGGACACGGCGTGCCAGGGGCATTTATGAGTATGATTGGAGATTCGTTGCTAAATCAAATTATTTTGGAAAAAGGCATCATTTCGCCTGAAGATATTTTACACGAATTGGACAAAGGCGTAAAACATTCTTTGCAAAAAGGAGAATATGAAACCAGAGATGGAATGGATTTGTCTATTTGTTTGATAGACAAAGACCGCAAAATCATAGAATTTGCAGGTGCCATGAACCCAATTTCTGTCATACAAAACAGGGTATTGCGAGAAATAAAAGCCGATAAACGGGCTATTGGTAGTACACATAGCGAAAATTATCTATTTACCAAACATTGCATAGATATTGCCATACCTACTACAGTGTATATGTATTCTGATGGTTTTCAAGACCAATTTGGTGGCGAAAATAATCGTAAATTTATGGTACGGAAATTTAAAGAATTGCTTTTTGAGATACATACCCAATCTATGGCTGAACAACACAATATTTTAGAAAATACATTCCTAAAATGGAAAGGGGTGCATAATAGCCAAGTTGATGATATTTTGGTAATAGGTTTTTATATTGTGGCATAGTTTTGTAGATAAGTATGAAATGTAACTTGTTGGTTATGAACTATTTACAGTATATTAAAACTAACTTTTTCATATTGATTACTAAATACTAAAACCTTAATTATCTTTTTTTATATTTTTTATATTTTTTTCAATTATTTTTTATATGTCTGAATTTACCTTATATCTGCAAACGGGCTTAGAACATATTTTGGATACAAAAGGATATGACCACATACTTTTTGTATTGGCATTATGTAGTATTTATCGAGTAAAAGACTACAAAAAACTACTTTGGTTAGTTACAGCTTTTACCATTGGACATTCCATTACGCTTGCTTTAGCAACCTTAAAAATTGTTACAGTTAATAGTG
>JBIKRY010000342.1:0-4714 GCA_044348925.1 Bernardetiaceae bacterium | reverse complement strand
GTTGTATCTGCTTTTTTCCACGTAGTACGGTCAAAAGATTGTTGCCAAGCATATTTATAACTTAGCGAATCTACTTTAAAATTTTTGATACTATCTTTCATCACAATTCCTTCGCCATTTGGGCATACAAATTGGTCGTTTGCTATTTCATTTTTTGGTAATTTTTTGGCAACTACAATCCGCAAAATAAGGCTTGTGTCTGGTTTTCCACAGGTTTTGCTACTCACTATTCTACGAAAATACATCGTATCTGCCGAAATAATAGGCAAATAACTCAATGTACGGTCTTCATCTTGCCATTTTGCCCTATTTTTTGAACTTTGCCACAAATACTGTGGTTTTCCATCGCCACCTGTAGGAATAGTTCCTTTCAAAGAATCGGGTTTGCTACCATCACACAAAAAAGGTTTTGCAGTGCTAACCAAATTATTTGCATATTTTTTTAGGAAGATGATTTTTACTTTGTTGCTCGTGTCTGTTTTACAACGTCCATCTATCGACAAACGGCGATACCAAGTAGTTGCATTAATACCTGTAATGGTATAATCTCGTGCTTGCCCGCCAATATCAATCCACGTAGTAGAATCTATAGACCGTTGCCATTGGTATTTTACAGTCAAAGTTCCTATACCACTTTTTGCTTCGTCACCTGTCAAAGTTGGTAAAGCCTCCCCTTCGCAATAGGTTTGTGAACTTTTGATAGAAGATTTGGAAACGGAACAACTATTGATTTTTAGACGAATAAAACGGCGAATAAGTGTAAGCCCTGGTACAATAGAATTAGTAATTCGTAATTGATAATTACCCGCATCAGCAACTGTAACATCTAAAAAAGTTAAATCTGAACTACTTTGTGCCACAGCAACAAAAGCACTTCCATTTTGTTTAAACCAACTATAGGAATTTGCAGTCCCTGTTACCGTTGTTGGTACAATGACTTTATCTCCTTCTTTGAAAACTAAAGTTGTATCTGTAGCCAAACTATCTTGTGGGATATATTTGATAATGGCAATATTTACATTTTTTTCTAAACTTGCAAAGCCTAATTGATTGTTATTAACTGCCAATTCTGTAAAACCATTGCCAATCACAAAATCAGGAATAGCAGTAAGTTTATTATTGGAAATATTAAATTGTTTCAACTTGCTTAGTGCAGCAATGGCGTCGGGCAGTGTACCTGTAAATAAGTTGTTTTGCAAGTATAATAAAGTTAGATTTGTAAAACTTGCAATACCAGCCGAAACCGTACCACTTAGTTTGTTGCCATCTAATCGTAATTCGGTTAGTGCAGTAAGCCCTTGAAAAGCAGTTGGCAATGTGCCTACTAAATTGCGACTACTTAGCACCAATTTAGTAACTTTTCGGGTTGTTGCATCTATAGTAACCCCTGCCCATTGGTCAATAGGTTTGGTTAAATCCCAAGGCGTTGTCCACATAGCCCCTGCTGTAGCCGTATAAAGAGCCACCAAAGCCGCCGAATCAGGACTTACAGGTGGTGGTGCAAATACACTATTTTCTTTATATTCTTTAGAAACATAGAAAATAGGGAATTTATTTTTGTTGGTTATCGTTGCCAAACTTTTTTGCCCCACTGTCCCAACAAAGATGAACAACAAGGCTATCATAAATCTGATGTGAAATAGCATAAGTTTTTGATAGTAATGATTTGATTTTTGCAAATATACAGTTTTCCTTACAGTATGTATAAAAACTATACCATTATTGATAGAGAAATATATTTACTGTATATAACAATGTAGTACGTAGTTCCCTACGTACAGTTGCGTAATGTGTAGCTCCATCTGCGTACATAAACCATTTATTTCATTTTCATAATCTCTATTTGCAAATCTTTGTATTCTGGTGTGTCTGCCGAAATTGTTAAGGCTTTGTTAATATCTGTCAATGCTTTTGCTTTGTCTTTTTGGGCTTGGTAAATCATGGCACGAATATAATACGCATCTGCATAGTTTTTGTCCTTTGCAATAGCTTTGGTAGTTTCGAGCAATGCCTCATTATATTTTTTTAGTTCGTACAAAGCCAAACCATAATAGGCTATAGCTGGTGCAGTTGCAAGTTTTTCGGCTGCTATTTTCAAATCCTTTGCTCCGTCTGCATACTGTTGAATATCTAACAATAAAATCTGCCCTCGTTGATAATAGGCTTCATAATTTTTGCTATCCAATTGAATCACTTTATTAAGGTCTGCAATAGCTTTGCTAAAATTTTGCAATAAAGTTTGTACATTTGCCCGATTCAAATAACTATCTATAGATTTATTATCTAATTCTATGGCAGTATCATAATCAAATAAAGCCAACAATAAGTTTTTACTTTGTCCGTAAGCATTGCCACGATTGTTATGACATTTGACTAATTCCTTGATTGGTTTAGGATTTACTACCTGCATAGAATCTATGGCTTGCGAATACAGATTAATAGCTTCTTTGTATTTTTGTTGTTCATAAAATTCATTCCCTTTCAAATAAGAACTTAAGCCTACTTGTGCCAAAAGATTTGGTGCAATAGAAAAAAATATTGCTACAAAAATTAGTTTTTTAAAACTTTGATATTGCATATTGCGTAAATATTAAAATAGGGTAAAATAGATTAAGTATTGATGTACCAGCCTTTCACATAAAACAAACTATAGCTCATTTTTTTGGGTAACTATTTCACAAATTTGCAAACTTTTTATGAAAAACTACAGGATAATTTTATGTTTTTGTTTTATTGTAAAGATTTTTAGCACATCTACAGCCATTGCACAGCCTAAATTAGATAGTTTGGAACAAGTTTTGGCAAGTTATTCAAAAAATGATACCATAAAAGTCCGATTGCTTACAGATATTGTGAAAATCTATTTGCAATATTCCACCAAAATAGATAATGCAAGCAAACTTACAGAAGAAGCACTAAAATTAGCAGAATCTTTGCAACACCCACTAAGTATAGCATATGCTTTAGACACTAAAGGAATCTATGCACGTAGCACAGCCAAATATTATGAGGCTATCCGTTATCACGAACAAGCCCTTAACATTGCCAATCAATGCAAAGATATTTCGTTGAGAACTATGATAAACAATAATATTGGCGTTGCTTATCGTAGAATGGGAAATAATGCCGCAGCATTGCCTTTTCACCAAGAATCTTTACGATTGGCAAGAATAGCTAATAATGAACATAATATGACCTACTCACTAAATTGTTTAGGTAATTTGTTTTACCAAACAGGTGAGTACGAAAAATCTTTGCAACAATTTAAAGAAGCATATAACTTAGACTCCAAAAACAAAAATTATTTAGGAATAGCAATTAATTTGAATAATGTGGGAGGAATTTTTCGGCAGAAAAAATCCTACGATTCTGCACTTATTTATTTCCAAAATTCTTTAACCATCAACAAAGAAATTAAAAATTACAAAGGAATTGCCATTTGTTATGATGATATTGGTACTATTTATTTGGTAAAAAAAGACTATGATAAGGCATTAGATTATTTTCAAAGAGCCTTGCGAATTATTAATGCAAGCAAAGATATTATCTATGCTGCACGAATTTATATGCACTTTGGACAGGTACATTTGGACAGAAAGGAATATGCAAAGGCTATTGTATTTTTTAAAAAAAGTATTGTAATGGCAAAAAATATCGAGGCAAAGTTGGTAATGCAAGATAGTTACGAATATCTTTCCAAAACCTATCAAGAAATGGGAGATTACAAAAAAAGCCTCGAAAATTATAAAGATTTTATGTTATACAAAGACAGCTTAAGAAATTATGAAAAAGCAATGCAAATGTCTTACCTACAAGCAAAATTTGAAGGCGAAAGCAAAACTAAAGAAATTCAAAATTTACAACAATTAAGAGAATTACAAGAGGCAAAATATATTACACAAGTAATTATTCAAGTGGGTTTAATTTTTGTTATTATAACTATAGGAATTATTTTATTTATATTATTTAAAAAAAATGCCGAAAAACAAAAACAAAATAGGCAGTTGATAACACAACAAGGAGATTTGATTAGACAAAAAAATGAAATTCAAACGCAAAAAGATGAATTAGACAAAGCTAACTTGGTAAAAGATAGGTTATTTTCTATTATTGGGCATGACCTGCGGTCGCCGTTTAATACTATCAAGGGATTTATTGCTATTATGCGTGTTGGTGGTTTGACTATTGAGGAAATTCAAGATATTGCAACGACTATAGAACAGCAATTAAATTATACTTTAAATTTACTAAATAATTTGTTGTATTGGTCGTGGTCGCAAATGCAAGGAATTACTGCAAATCCAACCGATTTTTATATTAATCATCTCTTAGAAACCAATGTAGAATTGTTGCGACTAAATGCCAGCAAAAAACATATTAGCTTGCGATATGAAATAGATAAAAAATTAAGGGTACAAGCAGACGAAAATATGATAGATACTGTAGTCCGTAATTTGTTGGCAAATGCTTTGAAATTTACACACCAACATGGCGAAGTTGTTATTTCCTATAAAGATGATACAGACCGTTATGTTTTTTGCATTGCAGATACAGGAGTAGGTATGACAGATACGCAATTAGTAAATTTATTTGGCGTAAAAACAAATAGCACTATAGGCACAGCACACGAAAAAGGAACAGGTTTGGGTTTGCAAATTTGTAGAGAATTTTTGGAAAAAAATAATGGAAAAATATGGGTAACAAGTGAAGTAAA
>JBIKRY010000341.1:0-4727 GCA_044348925.1 Bernardetiaceae bacterium | reverse complement strand
CGTACACGAAAATCTTTGACCGTAGAAAAATAAGAGCTAACATCCATAGAGCTAAAATAAATCCAAAAATAATGTTAATTTTGATGCGGAAAACCTACAAAAAAATATGTATATTTGTATATTTTAATTAGTAAATTTTATCTCCAATGCAAAGGCTTATTTGGCTTACCGAAAATTATTTTCCTCGTACAGGTGGTATGGCACAATCCTGTGATAGAATAGTCTATCATTTGCGACAAGCAGGGGTATATATTGATGTGATACACTTGACCAATGGCAAAAAAAATAAATACGAAAATGTATATCATGGTACAAATTTGCACTTTTCCCTTGCCCAAAATACTGATACGCCTACCGAAGAAGCACATAGTTTGCAGATGTTGTGGAACGAAATACTACGTTTGCAAAGCAATAAAACCGAAAAAATAACGCATCTTGTTTGTTTTGGTGGTTATATAGCAATGACTGCAGCACCTATTTTTGCTGCATGGTTAGATGTGCCGTTAGTAGTGATGTTGCGTGGAAATGATTTTGATATGGGTATTTTTTCGCCAAAAAAACGCGAAGTTTTAGATTTTGCCTTACAAAAAGCAACACATATTGCCTGTGTTACCAAAGAAAAAACCGAAAAAGTACAAAAGTTATATCCACAAAAAAAAGTAATTTTTACCCCCAATGGTATAGATAGTCAGTCGTGGCAAGTATTACCTTCTGATAAACAAAAAGCACAAATTATTCGCCAAAATTGCCTACAAACCATTTCTACTACCTACCAAAGTAGCCTAAATTCAAATCCAGAAATAGTAGAAAATAAAACAGAAAATGCCCATCAAGAGAGTAATGCAAGCAAAAAAGAAAAACGTATGATTGGTATTTTTGGACAACTAAAAGCCAAAAAAGGAGTCTTATTTTTTATGGAGGCTTTGCAAAAAACAAGTTTTGCCGAACAAATCCATCTGCTGATTGTTGGTGAAATGGAAACCGAAACACAAGCATTTTTAGCCAATGAAACACTGCGTTTTAGCTATACACATAGTAGTTTTCAAACACAATTTGCATTAGTTCCTTATTATCTTGCTTGTGATATAGTTGCAATTCCTTCTTTTTATGACGGAATGCCTAATGTACTTCTCGAAGCAGGTAGTTTAGCAATGTCATTTATTGCTGCTGATGCAGGTGGAATGCCTGATGTTTTGACCGATAGACACGCATTTTTATTTCAAGCAGGTAATTTGGACTCTTGTGTGGAGGCACTTTATCGTTTTTGGGATTGTAGCATAGAAATTTTGCAAGCAAAAGGCAAATATTTGCAAGCACATATTCACGATAATTTTAGCCATTTGCAAGAGAGAAATAATTATATGAATATTTTGGAACAAATGCAATCGTAGGTAGTTTTTGGCAATATTAGGGATAGAAATATTTTGATACGGAAAACCTATTTAAAACTAGGTTTTCCGCATCAAAATTATTTTAACCACATAGTAACATAGATACATAGGAAACTATAAGTTAATGAAGGTAATATAAGTAGAAAAACTGTGTAAATCTGCGTGTTCTGTGTTATCCGTGTTCAATATTTTAGCAGTAAGACGAATTTTATTACATAAACCTTACTTTAAAATTTTGATGCGGAAAACCTAATTTAAAACTAGGTTTTCCGCATCAAAATTATTTTAACCACATAGTAACATAGATACATAGGAAACTATAAGTTAATGAAGGTAATATAAGTAGAAAAACTGTGCAAATCTGCCTGTTCTGTGTTATCTGTGTTCAATATTGTAGCAGTAAGACGAATTTTATTACATAAACCTTACTTTAAAATTTTGATGCGGAAAACCTATCAAAGGTACATTGAAAGCTACTTTTGTTAATTTATTTCGTATTTTTGTGTGATAAAGCTAAAAAAAGTCGTTTCTTTGGGCAAGTTTGATGTGCTGGTGGAGTTGGCGTGAGGACACAGCCAACGGCAGAAACCTCTCTATTAGCACGTCAAAGGTGCATAAAAAAGCTACTTTTGTTAATTTATTTCGTGTTTTTGTGTGATAAAACTAAAAAAAGTAGTTTCTTTGGGCAAGTTTGATGTGCTGGTGGAGTTGGCTGTGAGACACAGCCAACGGCAGAAAAAAAGTAGTTTCTTTGGGCAAGTTTGACGTGCTGATGGAGTTGGCGTGGGGACAGAAACAACGGCAAAAAAGTATAAAAACTCAGTCTAAGTTTGATACAAAACCTATATTTTATAAGACTTAAAACCAAATTTACTAATTTTTTTATTTTACAATCTTAAATTTTTTGCCTGCAAAAGCCTTTACCAATCCTTGAAATTCCAAATTTAGCAAAATACTTGCAACTTGTTGAATTGGAAGTTTTGTTCTCCAAGCTATGTCATCTATTTGTAATTCTTCGTGTGCTTGTAACAATTCATAAACAAGTAATTCGTCTTTGCTAAGGTCTGTAGCTATTTCGGGCATTGCCAAAACAGGTTTATTTTGGTTAAACCAACCCGTTATTTCTTCAATATCTGCGGTTTTGGTATAGATAAAAGCCTTTTTCTTTTGAATTAGCTCCAGACAACCTTCAGAGGTTTTTGTGCCAAGCATACCTGGTACTGCCAAAATAGGTTTTTTATAATTTATTGCAATATCTACTGTAATTAGAGTTCCTCCTTTATTGCTCGTTTCTACCACCAATAACACATCAGAAAGCCCTGCAATAATTCTATTTCGATGCGGAAAATGTGGGGCAGCAGGTTCCACGCCAAACATATATTCGCTAAGTATGCCACCTTGCATTTGCATTTGTTCGGCTACTTTTGTATGCACATACGGATAAATTTTTTGTAAACCGTTGCCCATTACGCCTATAGTTTCTACGCCATATTGTAGGGCTGCTTTGTGTGCTGCAATATCAATTCCATAAGCCAAACCACTGATAATCAATGGATTATGGTGCTTACAATCGTCAATAATTTTTTCTGTCATCATTTTACCGTATGCCGATGCAGTACGAGTGCCAACGATGCCAATAGTTCGAGGGTGATTGAGATTACTATTTCCTCGCCAAAAAAGCAGCACAGGAGAGTCGTGCATAGCACGCAATCTTTGCGGATAATTGGGCGAAGTATAAAATAGAACTTGGGTATTTGATTTTTCGGCAATTTTTAACTGTTCTTCTGCGGTTTTGAGTACAGAATGACTGCCCATAATTAGGTCTGCGGTTTTTTCGCCAATACCTGGGATTTTTAATAATTTGCCTTTAGGTATGTTGAATAATTTTTCTGCCGAACCCAAATAACTAATCAGTTGTTTGACCAGCACATTGCCTATGCCAGGAATCAAGGTCATAGCAAGTTCGTGAACCATAAGTAGGTATTTTGTAAATGAGAGATGAGCAAATATCTAAGTAAATCTATTAGTAACGTAGCTTTGAAGTTGCAAAATTTTGAAGTTTTTATTCGATTTATTCAAAAAACAAGCCTTACAAACTAAAAGCTACGTTACAAAGCATACAACTTATACGTTGGTAAGCAGTATTATGCGTTTATTTTTTCGTTTTCTTTATTTACAATAGATTCTGCAAATTCATAGATTTTAGCTTTGCTTACTTCTACTTGCTCTTCCAATTCTTTTTTCAAATCAGCTGTTTTTTTTGCAATTTTTTCGCGGGTTTTTTCGCCTTTATCAGGAGCTAATAGTACGCCAATAACTGCACCTGCTGCAAGACCTGCCACTAAGGCAAATAATGTACTTTGTGTTTTGTTCATACTTGTAAGATTACTTTAGTTTTCATAACAAAGGTATAGTTTTTAGTTTAAACTCCAATACTTTTATAGCAAAGATTTTTATAATTTTCGCAGTATTTTTTTGGCTTCCATACGTATGCTATTTTCGTAGTCATAGTTTTGGTAATTTTCTACCATTTGGGCATATTTTTTTGCTTTGCTTGTATCTTTCCTATCATTTGCATAAATCCACGCCATTTGTAAGGCTGCATTTGGGGCAAAATAGGTTTCTGTAGCAGGTTTGGATAATACTATTTGGTAATATTGTAATGCCGATAGATATTGTTTTTGCTTATGTAAGATTCTGGCTATTCGGTAATAATATTCTACTTTTTCAACATTTTTTTTTAGTCTATTGCTATCTATTTGATAAAAATAAGTAGTAGCAGTAGCATATTCTCCGCCATCTGTCAAAAGTCTAACTACTAACAATTCTTGGTTAGGAAGTTGCTTTTTTTCGGCAAAACGCATTGCATAACGGTCTGCAGCAGTTTTTGTAGTGCCTTTGGTACTTATCAATGCTTGATAGCTTTGTACCTTATCCATATCTTTTTGCAAATAGCTAATTAATAACAACTTGTAATAGGCATCTTTTAGATACAAACTACCTCTTAGATGCGTAAGATAACTAATGTAATATTTTTGTGCATTTTGCAAATTATTTGTCAATAAACAGGCTTCTGCGTACACATACAAACGCAAAGGCATATCACAACGCTGTGTAGTTTGTGGGCTTGGATGAGGAATTTGTTCGGAAATTAAATTATGTGTGAGAATTTTTTTTGCATTTCCTGTCTTCAGAAATATCCACGAAATTACAAAAGAACGAAGTAAATTAGCATTTTCGTTAAGCATTTTTTTATCTAATTCGTAAATTTCTACAGTTTTTATTGCCTCGTCCTGTTGTTTAAGAATAAAAGTTTGTGTCAAAGCAAGCAATAAT
>JBIKRY010000077.1:0-16719 GCA_044348925.1 Bernardetiaceae bacterium | reverse complement strand
CTGTTGCGACTACTTTGCAATTTTTATAGCCTACAAAACTAATTTCAGTATGGTTATTTTCGGTAATTGTACCTGTTTTATCAAAAATAATTGTATCATTTTCTGCTATTTGTTCAATGGTATGCGTATTTTTGACATAGAATTTTTGTTTTCCTAAAATTCTCATAGCTGTTCCTAATGCAAATTGACTTCCCAAAGACAAAGCACAAGGACAAGCAATGAGCAAAACCGAAGTAAAAACGTGGATAGCAGTTGTAGCTTGCTGTGCATAAAACAACCAATAACTGCCCGAAATAGTGGCTATCACCAATAAAGCAAGTGTAAAATAACGGTTTAGAATGGCTTGTAAAACACTATTTTCGGCTTTTTGCGTATTATTTGTACTATTTGTGTTATTATTTTCTGTACTTGTTTGTGCAGTGTTCCATAATTGCGTCAAATAACTTTGTGAAACAGGCTTGATAACTTCCAATTCTATTTGATTGCCAATTTGTCTGCCGCCTGCATAAATAATTTCTCCCGAAACTTTTTTGATAGGCACAGCTTCCCCCGTAACAAAACTATAATCTATATTTGCGTTGCCGTTGTAAAAGATAGAATCTGCGGGAATAATCTCCTCATTACGGATAATAATTCGGTCATTTACTTGCAAATCTGCTAATGGCGTTGGTTTTTCGTTGCCGTTTTCGTCTTTTACCAACACAGCCACAGGAAAATAAGATTTGTAATCTCGGTCATATCGCAAATTTTGATAGGTTTTTTGTTGAAACCACTTGCCAACCAATAAAAAGAAAATCAAACCCGACATAGAATCTATAAACCCGATGCCTGTTTCTGTAAAAATTTCGTAGATACTTCGCAACCACAAGACCAAAATTCCTAATGCTAATGGAAAATCTACGTGCAAAATACCTTTTCGTAAATTTTTGTAGGCAGAAATTAGATAATCTTGCCCACTAAAAAGCACGACAGGAATAGAAAATAACAAATTTAAGGCGTGAAAAACATATTTAAAATTGTGTGCCGAAAGACTATCAAAGCCAAAATAGTCAGGAAAACTCCATAACATTACATTTCCAAATACAAAACCTGCAACAGCTATTTGTGCAATCAGCCGTCTGTTTTCTTGATTAGTTTTGCGGTCTTTTCGCACATCACTATCTTGTTCGATGTCGTTGAGAGAAATAAGTGGCTCATAGCCAATACTTGCCAACAATGCTACTACTTCACTTAAAGCAATGTTTTTGGTAGAAAAACTAACGGATAACTGCTTTTTGAGAAAATTTATTTGTGTGTGTCCTATATTTGGGTTCAATTTATACAAATGTTCCAGCAACCAAATACAAGAACTACAATGTATAGAAGGAATAAAAAAGGTTATTTTTGTATTATTTTCGTCTTGAAAATCTACTATTTTTTTCTGCACTTCGGGCAGGTCTAAGTAAAGAAATTTTGATTTTTCTTCCATTACCTTACGTTGTGTGCCTGCTTGGTCTTGTAAATTATAATATTCGCACAGTTGATTTTCTTTCAGCAATTCATAAACTGCCAAACAACCTTGGCAACAAAAATAATTACTATCTTTAGAGAAAGTATTATCTGGGCAAATTTCTCCACAATGATAACAAGTTAAGGCTGTGGCATTTTTTTTCGAAAAAGTTACTAACATAGTTTTGTATTTGTTGCAAAGTTCTACAAAAATAGGTTCTTTTACTAAGAGATTTATCAGCTAAAAAGATGATTTTTGTCATCTTTTTGATTAAGAAATACTTTTACAAAATTAGTTTTTGCTTTTTTGAAGTATATTCATTATCCAATAGCCTACTTTTTGTATTTTTGTTCAAAATCTTTGCGTACAAACATTAATTCTTGGCTGGAATATGTTTTTTGTAATTCTTGATAGATTTTTTCTGCCATTATTTTGCGTACTTTTCCTGTAAATAGTAATCTTAGCAACCAATAACGGTCTATTGCATTACATTTTTCAATTCCATTAAAAATATGAAAACGAATTTCTTGATAATTTAGATAGTTATTTAAAAATTCTATATATTCTGGCACTACCAAATATTGTTCTTGGCTAATTTCTATAGTATCCAAAAAAGAACTATAATCTTGATAACTACGCCGATAAAAACTTTTGATTTCTTCTGCTACATCTTCATCTTGTTGCACCGCAAAAAATCCATTTTGGATAGGGTGTTGTAATAGGTGGGAAAAATTTTTGTAACAGATTTTAGCCTTTAGTTGTTCCTTTTCCATCTCCGCTACGGGATATTGCTTTGCAAAACTATCCAAAATATGTAATTGCCTTTGCTCTATAGTTTGTATATAGGCAATAAATTCTTTAGGGGCTATACTTAAAGTAGGAATAGAATCAGGTAAAAAATTGCTATTTTTCGTAAATATCGCAAACAAAGAATCTGCCTTTGCATAATTTATCTTCTGTGCCTGAAGACAATAATTACTACTAAAAAACAAGACAATAAATAGGACAAAGAAATGTAACATACGCTTTAGCGTGTGAAGTTTTTTGGAAATGGTTAATTTCTGTACTAAAAACTATTGTGCGGACTCAAGTCCGCACAATAGTTTTTAGGTAAGCATTGCCCCATCTACATGAATTACTTGTCCACTAATATAGGAAGACATCGACGAGCCTAAAAACACACATAAGTCTGCTACTTCTTCTGGTTTTCCGCCTCTTTTCATTGGTATTCCATCTCGCCAAGATTCTACCACTTTTTGGTCTAAAACTGCAGTCATTTCGGTTTCTATAAACCCAGGGGCAATAGCATTACAACGGATATTACGAGAACCTAATTCTAAAGCTATAGATTTGGTAAAGCCAATAATTCCTGCTTTAGAAGCCGCATAATTTGCTTGTCCTGCATTTCCTTTAACTCCAACTACAGACGTTAGATTGATAATAGAGCCTGCACGTTGTTTCATAAAAGTTTTTGCGGCGGCTTTTGTCAAATTAAATACAGATTTTAAATTAACTGTTAGCACATTGTCCCATTGTTCTTCGGTCATTCGAAGCAATAAATTATCTTTGGTAATTCCTGCATTATTGACCAAAATATCTAAAGTAGGGAAATCGGTAGTAAAGTTTTTGATTAGTTCTTCGGCTGCCACAAAGTTAGAGGCATCTGAACGGTAGCCCTTTGCTTGTACGCCTAAAGCAATTAGCTCTTTTTCTAAAGCCTCGCCCTGTTCTACACTCGACAAATATGTAAAACCTACATTGGCACCTGCTTTTGCAAATTCTATAGCAATGGCACGACCAATACCTTTAGAAGCACCTGTAATTAAGGCATTTTTTCCTGCTAATAATTTCATAATAAAAAATTGTAAATGATAAATTTATAAAAATATAGTAAAAACTAATAAAGTATAGTAAATGTTATTAAGGTTTGTAGCACAGACTAAAGGCTATTTTACATTCTGTAATAATTATATAATATTTTTCTAAAAAATTCTTTTTAGAATCAAATATAAAACGCCAAGCAAAAACATAGCAATAGAAAGTTTATTGATAAAGTGCATTGCTTTGAGATTAAAATTGGTTTTCCTATTTGGGTCTTTTTTTCTAAAAAAGTAGCCAAATACTTCGCCTAAGGCAAACATATCGCCAAATGTATTTTTAGTTCTTTTTACAGGAGTTTCCATATTAGTAAAATTTAGATAAACAAAGTTATAAATTTTAAAATAAAACATTGGTAATTCTTGCTGTTTTTGTGTTTATTTTGTGCAAAATCTACAAAATAAGGAACATTTTTTTTGGCACTTTGTTTAATAATACTTTTTTACTTCGTTTTAATGATTTTGGCAATTTGTATCTCAATCAAATTGGTTTTAAAAAAATATCCTAAAATTTGATTTCTAAAAATCTTAGATTACCTTTGCAAATAATTGGTACAAGATGTTTGTGCAACATAAAACAACTTGTTTAATAGGGAATTGAGTGCAAATCTCAAGCTGTCCCCGCAACTGTAAGCATTATCGAGCTAGTATGTTCGAGTTCGTTATACATCATTGCCACTGTACTTTGTATGGGAAGGCGTATAGCAACGTAAGTCAGGAGACCTGCCAATATCTTCCATTTTTTCATTTTAACCCCTTGCTTTCGGGAGAAAAGCAAATACTCTTATGTTTAAAAATCTAAAATTAGCTGCAATTTCTGTGGCTGTAATCTCGTTTTTGTCTTCTTGCGAAGAAACAAAACAAACTCCTGCTCCTATTTTGCCTAAAGGCAAATATGCCACAGGCATTTTTATCCTCAACGAAGGTGGTTTTCAAAAATCTAACGGCTCTATAAGTTTTTACAACCGCAAAAACTTGGATAGTGTAGCCTTAGAAGGAGATATTTTTGCAAAAAACAATGCTCGTACTTTAGGAGATGTGGTGCAAGATATGGTTGTGGTCAATGACAAGGCTTTTATTGTGGTAAACAATAGCAATAAAGTAGAAATTGTAGATGCTGGAACTTTCAAAAGTTTAGCACCCGAAATCAAATTAAAACAACCCCGTTATGCAGTAGCAGTTGGCAATAAGTTATACGTTAGTGAATGGTTAAATGGTTATAACGGAATTGGGCAGATTTCGGTAATTGATATTACAAGTTACAAAGTCCTAAAAACTATTACCGTTGGCAAAGCACCCGAAAAATTATTGGTAGTTGGCGAAAAGATTTTGGTTGCAAATTCAGACGAAAACACTCTTTCGGTTATCAATACGACTTTTGACACTATCGAAAATACCATTACTGTTGGCGACAAACCGAATAGTTTGACACAAGATGCACAGGGAAATATTTGGGTACTATGTGGTGGCGTACCTGCATGGGCTGGTACGCCAACCAATGCCAAATTAATTCGTTTTAGTCCAAATGCAGCCACCCAACAAACCGTTTTTGCATTTGAAAAAGGCGATGCTCGCAAACTTACCATCAATAGCGAAAAAAATACACTTTATTATATGTATCAAGGTGCAACGTATAGTATGGCTACTACAGATAGCAAATTGCCTACAAACTTTTTGCTAAAAAGAACTTTTTATGGTTTGGGAGTAGATAAAGATGGAATTATTTATGCTGCCGATGCCCTAAATTATGTTATAAATGGTCGTGTAATACGCTATACCAAAACAGGCGTTGCTTTAGATTCTATGACAGTAGGAGTAACACCCAATGGTTTTATTTTTAGATAAAATCTAATGTAAGTAATAAGACAAAATACAAGCAATTCGCCTAAAGGCGAATTGCTTGTTAATCAACTCATTCGCCTAAAGGCGAATATACGGTTGCTACACAACTTCATTATTTACAAAAAAGAGGTAAACTTTCATAAAGTTTACCTCTTTTTTGTAAATATATTGTAACTTTGTTAGCAAGTTTATAGTGTCTAAAACTTGTAAAGAAAGAACTTTTAATTTGACTATGTATGAAAAATGTAATTATTGCAATGGCAAGTTTTATTGTGTTTATGCTTGGCATGGGTTTTTATATGTTGTATGTAACAACCGAACAGCCCGAAAGTAATTATTATGAAAAAGATTTGGCATATAATCAAAGTATGCTTGCCAAAAAAAATGCAATGGATTCTACCCAAAAACCTACACTCTATTTGGATAGACAAAGCCATATTTTACAAATAACATTTCCAACAACAAAGCAAAATATAGTGGGCGAAGTTCGTATTTTAAAAATGTCTGACCAAAGTGAAGATAAAATTTTTAAGTTACAAACCCAAACTACACAAGAATTTCCGCTACCAAGCAATGCCAAAGGCGTATATCAAGTTGTTCTTATGTGGGCAATAGATGGCAAAAACTTTGAATTACAAGAGAAATTTACACTTTAAACTACATATATTATGCTAACGGCAATTATTACAGGTTTTTTGGGCAGTTTACACTGTGTTGGAATGTGTGGCAGTTTGGTTTTAGCCCTAAAAACTCGATATTGGTATCAAAGTGTTTTGTATCACCTTGGTCGAAGTTTGATGTATGCACTTTTAGGATTATTGTTTGGTTTGTTTGGGCGAGGCTTATATTTGGCGGGTTTTCAGCAATATTTGTCGGTGTTTTTGGGAATCGTGATGATTATTTTTGTGTTGTTGCCACAACAAAATTTTCCATTTCTCTATAAAATTTATCAGCAAACACGCAATTATTTTAACCCATTGCAACAACAAAACAAACATTTTTCTATTTTTATTTTAGGATTTCTCAATGGTTTATTGCCTTGTGGTTTGGTATATGCAGCTATTTTTGCTGCTATTTCTACTGCCAATGCAGGTTATGGGGCTTTGTATATGTTTTTGTTTGGTTTAGGAACTATGCCATTGCTACTTATATTAGGACTTACACACAAAACACTTCCAATGGCTTGGCGAACAAATTTGCTAAAAATAGTTCCATTTTTCATTGTCTTGGTAGGTATTTTGCTTATTATGCGAGGTTTAGATTTGGGAATTCCTTATGTTAGCCCACATTTTGCACCTTATATTATTGCGTGTTGTCATCTATAAAATAATCAAAATCTACTAAAACTATTTTTAAAAACCAACTTACAAAACTATTCCACTTCTTGCCTTTCAAAATAATTTGCTAACTTTCTGAAAAAAATGTAGATTTGAGGAAATTTATTTGTCATCTATATACAAAATTAGCAATATCTAATCATAAAATCTATGCGAATTTCTATACTTTTATTCACTTTTTTTGCCATTTTTACTGCTTGTAAACCAAATAATGACTTAATGGAAGGCGAAATGGTGCCAGATTTTGAAACCTATAACCTAAAAGGCGAAAAAGTAAAAATTTCGGACTATCGAGGCAAAGTCGTTTTGTTATATTTTTGGGCAGATTTTTGCCCAACTTGCAAAAAAGAATTTCCCGCAACTCAACAATATTACGAAAAAATACAAGGCAAAGATTTTGAATTATTGGCAATCAATGTAGGACAACCTTACAAAGCCTCCAAAGGTTTTTATGACAAATATCAGCCTACTTTTCCAATGCTTTTGGATACAGCAGGACAAATTTCTAAAACTTTTGCCGTAAAAGAACTACCAACTAATTATTTTATTAACCCAGAAGGGAAAATAGAACGTAGAATTATTGGATTTGTTGGCGAAAATCAAGTGCAAGTAATGATAAATCAACATAAAAAATAAACTATCTATCTAAAATTCTAACAAAATTTTATAGCTTGCAATACTAAAGAAAGAAAATAACTAATTTTACAACTTATATTTTACGATTTAATTTCTAATTCTACGAAAATGATTGCCCGATTAATTGCAAATACAATAAGTGGTGCTGCGGTTGGTTATATAACCAATGACTTGGCAATAAAAATGTTGTTCGAAAAAAAATTTGGACTTGGTGGGGTTATTATAGACACCAGAGATGTATTTATCGAAAAAATTAGTCAATTGGTAGAACGTGAAATTATTAATCACCAGACTCTAAAAAAAGAATTAGAAAAAAAACAAGCAGGTTTTGAAGAGGCTTTGCAAAATACGATAGAAGACTTTTTTGCAAAGCATTTGTTCGAAAAATTATCCCAAAGTTTTCAAATTGGCGATATTCCTTACATACGCCTAACTACAGATTATCTCAAAAACCAAGCCGATACTGCCTTAATAAATTCTATTCCAACCTTATTAGATTATACAGCTAATAGCATTTATGTAACAGACATACTATCGGCAAACCAGCTACATAAAGTTTCTGATAGTTTAACAGGCTTGTTAATAGCCTCTGTAAAAGACGAAAAATTACTCAAAGACACCTTATTGCATTTCTATAAAGATTTTGGGCAAATACCTTTTAATCAATTAGTTGCAGATGATTTTTGGGAGCAAGTAAGCCAAAATACGGCTACTATTTCTGCCGATTTACATCTTGTTTTGAAACAACAATTTGACAAAAAAATAGACGAGTTGATACGAGATATTATTCATATTTTGCGAACAGATGATTTGGTTGCTTCGTTGGCAACAGATTTGTCGCAACGCAAAATTTATGAATTATTGGGATTACATTACACCAATGCTTTAGCAGATGAATTGTTGAAAAGAATCAACGATATTGCTTCGTCAGAAGACGGTAGAGAAATGTTGAATCAATTTGCCGATTTTATTATCAAAACTTTAGAGAAAGAACAATCTACAGTTTTTGATTTGCTATCAGACGACCTTGCCGAAAGCACAAGAGGATTTTTGCGAGAAAAAATGCCTGTTATTTTGTCATCTTTGATTACTTGGGTGCAAGAAAGACGTGAAAAATTGGAAACTTTGATTGATAATACTTTCAAAGAAAATGTACCTTCGGGGCTAAAATCGATGGTTTTGAATATGTTTGTGGCAAGTGTGAGCCAATCGGCAGATGTAATGAAAAAAGTGGTAGAAATGTTACAAACGTACCAAAAAAATCCTAATGAAACCGCAGAGAAATTTACCGAAAAAGTTATCCAATATTTGCAAGAAAATAAAATAGGAGATATTGTCAAACGTATCAAAGACAATGCAAAAGGTATGAATTTGCATGATATTTTGGTGGCAGGTTTGTCGCATGGATTAAAGCAAATTAAGACCGAAGAAATTGCCGTATTTTTTGAAAAACGTATTGGCGAACTTACATCGAAGTCGGAAATAGAAGATTTTTTACAAAATGGATTGACCAAATTAATTCATTCAGGATTGAAAGAAAAGTTATTGTATAGTAATCATTTTAGTAATTTGGTTACAGAACAACTCAAAAAACAGATTTTACAGGCTGGAAATCGTACTTTAGAACAGATTATTGATGAAAGAAGATTTAGCAATTTTGCCGAAAGTTTGTCGACACAGTTTATAGAATTGGCACAAAATAACCACCAACGAATTGCCAAATATTTGTATAACACTGTAGAAATGCAAATAGAAAATAAAAAATTAGGGGAAGTAATTGGCGGTTCATGGAAAAATTATTTACAACAAAAACTGCAAAAAAATGCTTCGGAATTGGCACGTATGGAAATAGACAAAGCCTTAAAAATTCCAATTCACCAAGTAAATCATTTGGCATACGGTAAAAGTCCAGCAATGGCAACACAAGTTAATAGCTTGTTAATCAATAACTTAGAAAATATTACCAAAGGGAAAATAGAAAATATTATAGCCACTCGTCTAAGTAAAATGGACGATACTGCACTGAAAGGCATTGTAGAAAAGTTTATGGGGCAAGAGCTAAAACCTATTACAATTTTGGGTGCTTGGTTGGGTGGGGTTGCGGGTGCAGGTTTGTATTTTATGCCTACTCCCGACAGTATATTTGCTTATACGGGTGCGGCGGCGGCGGCATACGGCATTACAGGTTGGGGAACAAATTGGCAGGCTATCAAGATGGTTTTTAGACCTCACAAAGCGTATTTTGTGGGTGGTATGCAAGTGCCGTTTACGCCAGGTATTTTGGCAAAAAATCAGAGTCGTTTTGCAGGAAATATGGGCAATTTTGTGGGCAATCATTTATTGAATGAACAAGTTTTGCAAGCAAGTTTTGAGAGCAACAAAGACCGTACTTTTCAAGCTATGTATGCTACTGCGTCCAAAAACAATTTCCAATTACTGCAACAAGTATTGTTAGAAAATAAAACCAAAATTTCGGAAGTTTTAGCCAAAACTATTTGTGATTCTTTGCTTGCCAATGGAGATAAAAATGAGCAAAAACTGAAAGATATTTTGCAACAGTTTTTGCACAATAAAAACTATTTCAATTTAGCCGAAATTGATACCAAAAATATAGAAGAAAAAATTAATCAATTTACTGAAAATCAATCTTTTAGCCAAAGTTTTATTGCACAAACTACTATAGGATTACAAAAATTTACAAATCGTGAAAAATCTATTTACGAAGTAATTCCCGATAATTTGCGATTAAATATTAAAAATTTATTGCAAGAATGGACAAATACAAAAATTAGAGATTTCTTTGAGAATATTCGCAATGCCGAAAAACAAAGTGATGTAATTGCACAACTTGAACCACAATTTTTGAAATATAAACGGTTTGGTTTGGACAAATACCTCGAAGATACCCAAAAAACTACTATTTTGTTGAATGTGAGTAAGTTTATTCATGAAAAACTAATAGATAAAGAAATTAGAGAATTACTTTTCAATTTTGTAGATATTCGGTTGGCTAAAGAATTGTCGCCAGACCGCAAAATCAACGAACTTTTAGATGGTCGTTTGATGGCAATGGTCAATGATAATTTGGATTTTATTATGGATAATGTAATGGATTTGGGCATAGAATGGCTCAAGGCTAATAAAAAACAAATTTCGGAAGATGTTTATAAAATGGCAGTGAAGAAAAACCCTGCGGTGTTTTTTTACCAATCTACCATCAAAAAGACGGTTTTAGAATTGGCAGATGCAGGAATACCCAAATTTTTTGAAGACGAAAAGCAAAGTTTGCGAGATTTGGTGGCAGTACAAGCACAAACAATAGGTATGAGCAAATTATCAGATTTGCAAGTGCAGTTGGATAAAGAATATTTGAAAAATTTGTTGGAAAACTTCTTGGTAAAAGATGAAATGATGCTTTCGGTTAATAATTTTTCACATTCTATCCTCAAAGAATTGTTTAAAATACCTGTTTCAGTGTTTTTGCAGGTGGCAGGCGTATCGAATATGAAAGATTTGCAACGCATTTTAAGCACCGAATTGAATATGATTACAAGGCATTTGCAAGAGCAAGGACGAGAAAAACAGACAGAAATAGGCAATAAAATGAGTAATTTTGTAGTAGATATTCTCGAAGAAAAATTACAAAAAACCAAAATTAAAGATGTTTTTGCAAAAATAGACGAAAAAACCTATAAACAATCTGCCCAAAAAATAGTTACACATTTATTAAATTCTAAAACTTTTGATACGCAAAAACAATTATTTATTAGTCGTTTTTTTGCTGAAGTAAAGCAAACAGAATTAAGTAATTTGATTCATCAAGATGTTCTGGAGGCAAATATTTTGCAAGTGTTTCAAAAAGTGATGTCTTCCCAAGATACTAAAGAGTTTTTACAACACGAAATAAAACAAACCGCAGAAAAGTTTTTGGAAAATCTGCCCGAAAATATTTCTGCCGAAAGTAAAGAATTTTTGACAAAACAGTTGATAGAGGGAATGGTCATGGCATTAGAAAATAATTTGTCGCCATTAATCAATTCTATTGACCTCAAACAAATTGTAGTTGATGAAATTACAGGAATGAATCCCGAAGAAATAGAAAAATTATTTTATTCCTTTGCAGGAGATTATTTTACGAAGTTGATTAATTATGGTTTTGGTTTTGGAATTGCTTTTGGTTTGGCTACCGAAGCTGCTATTTTCTATGGATTCAAAGCATTAGGAATTGGGCAATAAATTGCCAAAAGTCTATCAAAATCTAATAAAATTTACTAAATTTTACTAACTAAATTATTGTATTCTATGAAAATTCCAATTATTAAACAATTAGTAGAAACCTATACTCTCGAAGAACTTACAAAAGCCGAAAATGCTATTGTAGAAGGCGAAACTCCTGCCATCGAAATTATTGGCGAAGATGAAGGCGAGCAATTAACACACGCATACGCAGCTATGTTTATTAGACAATTAATAGACCAACAACAAATGAATTTTCAAACGGCTTTGCGAGAATATACCAAAATGGTTAGAGAAACAATTAATTAATATGATTTTCTGTAGTGTGAACTTTAGTCCACGCAGTCGTTAGTGGATTGTCTGTGGGCTGAAGTCCACACTACAGAAAAGTATGCAACTTACATGATTACATAAACTTTCCTCCGAATGCAACTCCTACAATCTTTGCTCGAAATTGTTTATCCTACGATTTGTCTAACTTGCCAACAAGCAATAGGCTTTGCAGATGCCGAAATCTGTTTGCAATGTCAATACGAATTACCATTTACCAACCAACATACGGATAGTAAAAACAGCACTGCACAAAAATTTTGGGGACGTATTCCGTTGCAAGCTGCTTTTAGTTATTTGTATTTTGTGCAAGGTGGCAAAGTGCAAATTTTGTTACACGAACTAAAATATCGTGGAAATGAACAAGTAGGAGAATTTTTGGGCAGACTTTTTGGTGCTGAATTGAAAAGAGCAGATTTAGCAAAAAACTTTGATTTGATAGTGCCAATACCTTTGCATGCAAGCAAGTTGCAAAAACGAGGTTATAACCAAGTAGATAGTATTGCAAGAGGAATGACCGAAACAATGCAAGTAGCATGGCAGGCAGATGCACTTTTGCGGGTACGTGCCAATATTTCGCAGACTACACAAGACAAAATGGGCAGATTTTCCAATTCCAAAGAGTTATTTGAGGTGAAAAATAAGGAAGATTTAGCCAATAAAAATATTTTGCTTTTAGATGACGTAATTACTACAGGTGCTACGATTGAGGCAGCAGCCCAAGTAATTTTTGCGGCTGGTTGCAAATCTTTGAGTGTGGCAGCTATTGCGACAGGCGTATAAAAGATTAGTATTACAACACACAATACTAATCTTTTGGTTCAGTAATTTACTATTTTATCTTTGTTGCCACCAAAATTTTACAAAATCAAAAGCAGAATCTGCCACATTTTTGGATAACATATCAAAGGCAAAATTTACCGATTTTTCTACAAAGGCATCTGTATTTTCGGTGCTATTGCTGCCATCTTTGACCCAAAAACGAATCATCGTTAGAAATTGAAACCACAAAAGTTGCTTATAATATTGGGTAATCAATGGTCTTTCGGCAATTTCGCCACTAAAAGTGCCTTCTTGTACCAAACTTTGTATAAATATGGTAAAATATTTTTCCACTTCGTTCAGCACCTCACAACCTAATTTAAAATTGCTTAATGGTTGTAAAGTTAATTTCGCAAAATCTTGATGAGCCTTTAGTTTTTCGATAAATGTAAAATTTAAAGCCAATATTTTTTCCCTTACACTATATTCTGCAAAAACAGCTTCACTTTTCAGGGTATTTTCGGTTTCTACAAACCAATCTGCCCAAATAGCCTGCTCAACTGCCAACAGAGAACCAAAAAATTCTTTAAATTCTTTTTCATTAATTCCTGTATCCTTAATAAAGCCAAAATCTGTGTAAGGTCGTCTATTTTGTTTTGCTACATAGCTAATATATGCGTTTTTGATGTCTTGAAAAGCCATAAAATTATTTTGTGTTTGAAATAGTTATTTGATGTAATGCTTGCGATAGAATAGAATTTTGTTTAATTTTTACCATTTGCATAGGTCAAATTTAATAAAAAGTTTAGATTTTTTTGCTAAAAATAGCAAAAAAACTATTCTTCACTATTTTTGAATGGTTTTGTGAATACAGGTCTAATTTTTTTCCAAATTATTGGTGCATAATTTTTTTTGTCCAACATAGCAAATAAAATAGCAGTATGGGCTTGTTGCACAAAATAATTTGCAATAGCTTTTCGGTTTTCTGTTACTGTATTTTGCCAATTTTCTGGATTTTCTGCAATCTGTGGACAAGCATAAAAAATAGTTTTTGCTTGTTGTTCTATAGTTGCAAATTCATTTTCCAGAGTATTTTTAGTAATTCTTACCCAATCATAAAATTCATCAGGCACTTTTTCTAACAATTCGTCAAAAGGTTTGTTATGTAATAAATATTCCCAAATTAAAATATTGGAAACCCCTGTTAAAATTCTATGCAGACGAATATACTCTTGGAATTTGATTTTTACTCGAAAATTATTCCTAAATTTGATAACAAAACCTTCCGCATTTTCTACAGCTAATTCTTGTAATTTTGTTATTTCTGTAATGCCATTATAAGACTTAACTATTTGAAAACCAATGTTTTGTAATGCAATATCTTCGCCTGTTTGCTTGTCAATAATTGCTAATAAAACTAAATCTTTTTTATTGCCATAATCTACTACAATTCTATTTTCGGGATAAATGATTTCGAATAAATAGGTATAATTTTTATTTAATTTTTCAAAAGTATGTCTATATTGTTCATGTAATATTTCGGTGGCTTTGATAGCTTGTTCGGAGTTAAAAGAGCCTCTGGTAGCAATATACGGCGTGTTTTCTATCCAATACAAAATACCTAAAGAACCGTCCATTTTTTCAAATACCTCAAACGAAGTAGTAGGAATATCTTGTGGAGGGTGCTGGTCAAAGTTGAAAAATTTTAGGAAAGGTCTTGCAACAATTTCTTTATTTTTGTCTAAGATTAATCCACGACATTTTAGAGTTATCTCATTCCAAAAATTCTCAAATTGTGTTTTTTGGGCATAATTATAAATCCACAAGTCTGCTTGTGGGTGTTTTTGTACGGTAATATATTTTTGGTCTATGTATTGTTGTACGAGGTCAAAGTCAAGCATCTTAAAAAAGTTAAATGATTAGGCAATAGCTATAGTTTTTAGGTTCACAAATTCCTTGATTCCTACTTGGGAAAGTTCTCTACCAAAACCTGAATTTTTGATTCCACCAAAGGGCAGACGAGGGTCTGACTGTACCAAAGCATTGATAAATACTGCACCTGTTTCTATTTTTGTAGCCATATTGCTTGCTTTTGGAATATCTTTTGTCCAAATACTTGCTGCTAAGCCATATTTTGATTGGTTTGCTAATTGAATGGCATTTTCTTCGTTTTCAAAACTTGCAAAGGCAAACACACCGCCAAAAAGTTCGTCATCAAAGGCAGGCATTCCTTTTTTTACGTCTTTTAAAATAGTTGGTGCATAAAAATTTTGGTAAATATAGCCACCTGTTACTAATTTAGCACCTTTTTCGATAGATTCTTGTACTTGTTGGTGCAATTTGTGTAACAAATCTTTTCGTGCTATTACGCCTACTTCGGTTTCTTCTGCCAAAGGGTTTCCAAATTTTATTTGCATAATTTGCAAACGTACTAATTCTATAAAATTTTCGTAGATAGATGTTTCTACCAAAAACCTTTTGGCAGCAATACAACTTTGTCCACTATTTAACATACGTGATTTTACGGCAATTTCCGCAGCTTTTTGCAAATCTGCATCTGCAAATACAATAAAAGCATCGTTTCCACCTAATTCCAAGACTATTTTTTTGAGATTTTTTCCTGCGAGCAAAGCCACTTCACTGCCTGCTTTTTCGCTACCTGTGAGAGTTACTGCTCGAATAGTTGGATTTTCGATAAGCATTGGCACTTGTTCGTGTGCAATAATGATGCTCGTAAAAACACCTTTTGCAAAACCTGCCATCTTAAATAAATCCATAATTTCTAAACTACAACGGCTGGTATTGGGTGCATGTTTGAGTATAGCCACATTTCCCGCCATCAAAGCTGGTACTGCAAAACGAAACACTTGCCAAAAAGGGAAATTCCAAGGCATAATTCCCAAAACACAACCTAAAGGCTCATAATGTATATAGGATTGTGAAAAATCAGCTACTAAAGTTTCGTCTGCTAAGAATTTTTTTGCGTTTAGGGCATAATATTCACAAACCCAAGCACATTTTATAATTTCGGCTTTTGCTTCGCGAATTGGTTTGCCCATTTCGCAACTAATGATATTTGCCAACCTCTGCGTATGTCCACGTAACAACTGTGCCAAACGGTTAAACAGTTCGGTACGTTGTTCAAAAGTAGTTTTTTCCCAGACCAGATATGCTTTGGCACTTTGTGCTACAATTTCTGTGATTTCTTCTGTACTCTGCCAGCTAAAACTTTCTATAACTTTGTCTGTATATGGATTAATGGTTTGAAACATAAAAAATAAATTGCTTGACAAATAGGCAAATTAAACAAAAATATTTATTTTGATTTCCATCTTACAGGGTGCAACTCACTAACTTCTTTGATAAAAATAGTAAATCCATTTGGTTTTCCTTCTGCATCTTCCATAGTTTGTAGGCTCAATAAGTAAAAAATATCTTCAAAATTACGGCTTTTTTCGGCAAGTAATTCCGAAACATTTTCTCCCATCAATACCCGATTGCAATACTGCTGCCAAGTTTTTTGTATTTCTTTTGGCATTGTGTCTATAAAATTAGTCCCTGATTTTAGTTGTACGCCACGATTAGAAAAATATTCTGCTGCTATTTTGTTATAAACTAATACATTCAAATTAGTATCTACAGATAAAATAATGCTGTCTGTATGGTTGATTAAGGAATTTAGATTGTTTTCTTTTTCTTTAATATCTACTTGTACTCTCCGCATTTCTTCTTGTGTTGCGGTAAGTTCTTCCATATTTTGTCGCATTTCTTCTTCTTGAGCCCGCATAAGTTCTGCAAACATTTGTGATTCTTCGAGGAGTCTATTATTTTTTGTGGCACTTTTTACAGTAGAAATAGTAATGGCAATGCTTTCAGAGAGTTTTTTTACAAACTCCATTTGATAATCTTTCAAAGCCAAAAAAGAAGCAATTTCTATGACCCCATAAATAATATTGTTGGCTTGTAATGGCACAATCAAGAGAGTATTTGGGTTAGATTCTCCCAAACCAGACGTAATGGTAATATAATTGTTAGGAATTTCGGTCAGATAAATCATACTTTTTTCTAAGACTGCTTGTCCCAAAAGTCCTTGCCCTACCAAAACACTTTTTTGTATATATTTTTTCTTATTGTAGGCGTATGCGGCACTTAATTCGAGAGTTGGTTTTTCGTTTTCTTCATTCAAAATAAACAATCCGCCTTGATTTGC
>JBIKRY010000340.1:0-4768 GCA_044348925.1 Bernardetiaceae bacterium | reverse complement strand
TTGGGTAGCAACAACTACTCCTTCACAAGGATTTAATTTTAATGTTGCTCAATCTAAAGGAATTTTTGTAAAAGAAACAAGTAAATTTTTATCTACTTCTACTTTGAACTTAGAGTATTTTGCTGAAATACCAGGTAAGGTAGGAACTAACTACAAATTTACTTTGATTGCAGTACAGTAATAAAATAAGGCTGTCCCTCAAAAGGGCAGCCTTATTTTTTGTAATTCTACTTTGTGTTTTTATGGATAACTAATAAGAGCAAATACTTTATGCGGGGTTAGCTAAAGAAAAGTTAAAATGTAACTCTAATTTTATTCACTTACTTGTATTTTAGTAGAAATATATTGCAAAAATAATTATGCTAAACAACTTTCTACGCCTGCCACTAATTCTTCTCTATCTAAATTTTTGCCAATAAATACGATTTGGCTTTTGCGGTCTTCGCCTTTTTTCCATGTTCTATCGGGTTTACCATCAAATAGCATGTGTATTCCTTGAAATACAAACCTATTTTCTTCGCCTCGAATACTTACAATGCCTTTCATTCTAAAAATATCTTGTCCTTTTGCTTGTAACAAACGGTTGAGCCACGTATGAAATTTGTATTCGTCTAAACTTCCATGTAAAATAATTCCTACTGAACTTACTTCTTCTTGATGGGTATGGCTGTGTGTAAATGCTTGTTTCCAAATAGGTTTGATAAAAGTGTTGTTTTGGCGTAGGTGTAAATGTACTTCTTCGTGTCCAAATTCGGTAAATAAAATATATTTGCCTGCTTGTTTTACTTTTAGACGAAATAAATTTTCGGTTTCTTTCAACACTAATTCATCTAACATACCAACACTATGCACAAAAGAGTTAGGTTTTTGTAGGCTTGGCTTGTCTGCAAAACGTACAATAGCTGTTTTTTTGGCTTTATGAATACTTGTTTCGTCTGTATCCTCTATTTTGGAGAGGAGAACTTGCATACTATTTATTTCATGGTCGTGGTGCTGATGTTTATGTTCGTGGCTGTGTTCATGCGTATGTTCGTGATGATGTTCATGGCTGTGTTCCTGCGTATGATGTTGATGCTCGTGAATAGAAATTTGATATTCTTGCTCATTTAATTCATATATTGCAGCATATTCAAAAGGTAATTCTTCGATAAGAAAGTCGGGATTTATTTCGGCTTTTTTTTCCAAATCAAAAGAATGAATATGCAAAATAGAGGCAATATCTATATTACAATTTTGTGTGTAGTGAATAGTTGCTAATGGATTTATGATTTTTATTCTTTGCTCTAAATAATCTACATCTTTTGCAGTTACTAAGTCGGTTTTATTGAGCAAAATTACATCAGCAAAAGCAATTTGTTTTTTACATTCTTCGCTACTATCCAAATGTAATAGTACGTGCTTGGTATCTACTACCGTTACAATACCGTCTATTTCGTATTGTTCTTGTAATTCGTCATCTACAAAAAAAGTTTGTGCTACGGGTGCGGGGTTTGCCATACCTGTAGTTTCTATGAGAATATAATCTAATTTATCTTTTCGTTTCATTAGATTCCCTAAAATTCTAATCAAATCTCCACGTACTGTGCAACAAATACAGCCGTTATTCATCTCAAAAATTTCTTCTTCTGCTCCAATTACCAACTCATTGTCGACACCTATTTCGCCAAATTCGTTTTCAATAACCGCAATTTTTAGCCCATGTTGCTCGGTCAAAATACGGTTGAGTAGGGTTGTTTTCCCAGCACCCAAAAAACCTGTTAATACAGTTACGGGTATTTTTCTATTTGTCATCATTTGTAAATTTTTAGGTTATAATTTTATATATCAGCTTCGCCTTTATCCAATTTAAAGGTAAAAATAGAGCCTTTATCCACCATACTATTTACTTGGATTTTTGCTTGGTGCTTTTCTAAAATATGTTTTACAATAGCAAGTCCTAATCCTGTGCCACCTTGTTTTTTAGACCTGCTTTTTTCTACTCGATAAAATCTGTCAAAAATCCGTTTAATATGTTCTTTTGGAATTCCAATTCCATTATCTTCTACGATTACTACTATTTTATTTTCTTCTTGTTTAAACTCTACCTGCACAAATCCATCATCATTGCCATATTTTATGCCATTTAAAATGAGGTTGGTCATTACTTGCATAATTCTAATGGCATCGGCTTCTACATATACGCCTTGTGTATTGGGGTTGCGAATAGTTAGCGAAATATTTTTCTTTTTTGCTTTCTCTTCTAATTGTTCAAAAATATCTTTGGTAAGGTCTTGAATATCCAAAACTTCTAAGTGCATAGTCAAATCTCCAGATTCCAATTGGGACAAAACCAATAAATCTTGTACTAATAAATTTAGTCCTTCTAAACTCTTTGCTGCTTTTTTTAGAAATTTATAACGGACATTTTCGTCTTCTACAGCACCGTCTAATAAGGTAAGTACAAAACCTTGTGCTGCAAAGATTGGGGTTTTGAGTTCATGCGACACATCTGCAATAAATTCACGTCTAAAAGTTTCTAATTTGCGAAGCTCGTCTATTTCTTGTTGTTTTCGGGCTGCATAGGCAGTAATTTCTTGGTTTACAAAACGGAGAGGATTGCCAGCATTTTGGATAACGGGTTCGGTATAACTTTTAAATTCTTTGCGGTTTATTTTGTCAATACTTGTATAAATATTGCGAACTTCTTTGAAGACCAAAAATTCCAAACTACTATAAATCAAAATAAAAGCAGCCGAAAACGAAATTCCAAACGCAACCCATAACACTACCGCATTACTACTATCCAACAAATATAAAAACGCAGTAGTAATGGTAGCTATAGAAATAGCCAATAAAAGTGCAACATTTTTGGAATTGGTGAGCATAATTTTGCTAATTAAAAAATATTTGTTGGATAGATTATGTCCAAAGTTATTGTTATTTTTTTGCTAACAAGCATTGTAAAAACGTGATTGTGTATCAAAAAAATACTTTTAATATAATTTAGATATTATTTATTTTGAAATAATAATTTTTTTATTTTCTCATAGCCTTTATTTCCTGTATAAGCTAATAGAAAAAAACGAACAAAAGTCATATCTAAAAGATAGTTTTTTTGATACTTAACTGCTTTTCTAAAAAATATTCTTGCATCTGCCAACATATTTGCCGAATAATATTTAAACGCAAGTAACCGATAATTTGTGCCATAGATGTTCTTTTTTTCGGTTTGTGTTAGTGTATCATTATTTTCTACAAATTCTTGCAATATTATTTCCATTATTTTTTGCTCTGTTTTTTCTTGCACACCTCGTCTATGTTGGTTATTTTCGTGTATTCGATAATATGCCAATGCTTTATCAAGATAGTAATTTTTCCAAGTTTGTGTATGCAAAATAGTCAAAGTTAGATACCAATCTAAGGAATTTCTAAATTTTTGTGGAATAGGAAACGCAGTTTGTAATGCTTGTTTACGAAAAATAATAGTTGGTGCATTTATATAGTAACTTTCCAGAACTGCCTTAAAATCATTGTCTTTGGTTTGTAAATACTTTGGTCTGCTTACTTTCTGTTCGGTAAAAGTATTACCGTCTGCGTCCATTGGCATATAATTCCCAAATAGCAAACCTACATCAGGGTTTTGTTCCATAATTGGAATTACTGTTTCCAAAAAATCAGGAGTCCATTTATCATCTCCATCAAATCTGCATATATATTTACCTTTTGCCATCTCAAAACCTTTATTGATACAAGCTGCTGCACCTTGATTGGTTTTGTTGGCAATAAAAATAATTCTTTTATCGTTTATTTGGGCAATTCTATTTGCTGAATTATCTGTTGAATTATCATCAAAAATAATAATTTCGGTTTTATAATTTCCTTTTTGTTCGAGCAAGCTTTGTAGAGCAGTGCCTATATATTTTTCAAAATTATAGCAAGTCATAATAAAACTTACCAATGGTTGTTTATTCATTATTCCAATTTTTTAGATATTTTGCTGGTACGCCACCTACCATACTATAAGGGGCTACATTTTTGGTTACGACAGCACCTGCAGCAATAAAACTTCCTTTGCCTATGGTTATTTTATCAATAATAGTTGCACCTATTCCAATAAAAACCTCATCTTCGATAATTACATTGCCCGCAATTTTGACAGCAGGCGAAATAGTAACAAAATTTCCAATTTTGCAATCATGGCTAATTGTGCAACCTATGTTAATAATACTGTGTTTACCTATGCTAATATTTACGGTCAAAATACAACCTTGTGCAATGGTTGTACCTTCCAAGATTTCCACATTTTGGGGTTGATAAAGTACATTTTTGGAGATAATTGTATCATATTGCCAAGTATATAATTTATTTATCCTTTCTATCCATAACTTTCTTTTAGGTGAGCCAATAGCACATAGCAATTTTATGTTTTCTATATTATTGTTAGGTTTTTTTAGCAATTCTTCTAAAAAACTGCTATCCAAAACAGGTATTTCATAGAGTTTTTTGCCTTTGTCGGTGCAATTATCTTCTAAAAATGCTTGTATAGGATTTTGTAATTCTTCATTATATAACTGATACGTTTCAGCAGCATGCCTACCAGCACCGAGAATATAGACCATACTTTATATGTAAAATATATTGTTAAAGGTTCAAACGACAACTAAGTAGAGAGTTATTTTTTCCATAAATATTCTACCTACTCATCGATACCAGCAACAAAGATATTTATTTCTACTAAAAAATAGTAAAATTCTATGAAAAATCTATTTTTTAAGAACAATAGGGCTAC
>JBIKRY010000076.1:0-16818 GCA_044348925.1 Bernardetiaceae bacterium | reverse complement strand
TTCGTCATATTCGCTAATTTTTGCAGAAATTACAATAATAAAGTTATCAGATTGGGTAATTCCTTCTTTATAAGCAATCTCGTAATTTGTACCAATTTTAAAATCTGTTTCATACGTCCAAGTTGTACCTCCATATCGTTGCAAAGCCTTATTGATAAGAAAAACCCATTGTTTATCCTCTTTGTCGGAGGTAATATAGACATCAGTCATCAAATTTTCGGCATTTTCACGAGATTCGCTAATATATTCGCACATAATTTCGGAAGGCACACAAGGTGCTTGGTCAGAAAAATCTTGTAAAAGCCACTGTTCTGCCTCTTTTCTATCGGTATTGACTAATAAAAACTTATGATTTTTGCGATTTTCTTGCCATTCTATAGCTTTGTTAAGTAATTTTGTATGCGTTTTGGTATAGTCTTTAAAAGATTCCATCACCGACAAAAGCCCTGCAATTTGCTCGGCAAAGTTGTCCTGCCCTTCTCGCATATATATCCAATTCAATTTTTCTATATTTTTGTCCATATAACGCATTTCTTCGTTAGTGGGCATTTCATACAAAATAGGAATAATACGTTTGCCACAAGCAACTGCCAAATTTACCTCTTTGGCACAATACGCAGATTGGATAGAGGCAGGCGAAATAATAAAGATAAAATTATCTGCTTTTTGGATTCCTTCGTCTATTTGGTGCTGAAAATCTACCGCCAATGGAATATCATTCTGGTCAAACCAAATATCCAACTCCTTGTTAGACAAAGCAGTATATACCCTACGAGCAAAATCGAGGTTACGGCGAGAGTAAGAAATAAAAGCATCTTTTGTATGTAGCATAACAAAAAAATTAAACCATAGAAGTTTATCAACGCAAATTACTATTTCGTTGCAAAAAACATACTACTGAGCAACAAATATATAAAAAACTTATTTTTTATGCTACAGTAGCAGAAATTATTATTAAAACCAAGCGAAGAAAACAAATTGTAAACATAAATATATGTAAACATACATAAAAAGGCATAAAAGGAGTAAAATATTACATAGATTTTCCACATCAAAATTTTTATTTAGCACATAGTAACAGATAAAACTTACTTGAAATTTTCATCGGGAAAATGGATATTCATTTACCTATATTTTTAAATTTTTTAAATTTTTAGTAAATTAAGTTGTTTTTTAAACTTATTATTACAATTTTTACTAAAATTTTTTAAAAATAGGTCAAAAAATAAACGTACTTTATAAAATTATGAATAAAAAATGGCTAATTCCTTTTTTGATACTTTTATTGGTTGCTTGTCTTGGTATTTTTTTACCTTCCACACCCTATCAGATAGACAACGCCAAAATAGACAGTGGTGATACCGCATGGATGCTTACCGCAACAGGTTTAGTGTTATTGATGACACCAGGGTTGTCTTTCTTTTATGCAGGTATGGTAAGATTTAAAAACCTAATTTCTACGATGTTGCAAAGTTTTGTGGCGTTGGGAGTTGTCAGTTTATTGTGGGTATTTGTGGGATTTAGTTTGGCTTTTGGCGATAGCATTGGTGGAATCAAGTCGGGTATTATAGGCAATCCTTTCACGTATTTTATGCTTAGTAATGTAGGTGGGCTTCCTGTTACAGATTTTGCAGCTACTATTCCTTTTGCTTTGTTTGCTTTATTTCAACTCAAATTTGCAGTCATTACCCCTGCCCTAATTACTGGAGGCTTTGCAGAAAGAATCCGTTTTACAGCTTTTTTGCTATTCATTTGCTTGTTTTCTATTTTCATCTATTCTCCATTGGCACACGCAACTTGGCATCCAAATGGTTTGTTTAGAAACTGGGGAGTTTTAGATTTTGCAGGAGGTACAGTTGTGCATATTTCTGCGGGCTTTGCAGCTTTAGCAGGTGCAATATTTATGGGCAAACGCAAACATTTGGCTGATGAACCGTCTAATATTCCTTATGTGATGTTGGGTACAGGTATGCTTTGGTTTGGTTGGTTTGGTTTCAATGGTGGTTCTGCCTTAGCAGCCAATGCAACAGCAACTTTAGCATTTCTCAACACCAATACCGCCTCTGCAACGGCTATGCTCACGTGGATTTTCTTTGACGGTTTGTCGGGAAAAAGACCTTCGGCTATGGGGGCTTGTGTAGGTGCAGTAGTTGGATTGGTTGCTATTACTCCAGCAGCAGGTTTTGTAAACGTAGGACATAGCATTTTTATTGGTTTTATAAGTAGTATTGTTAGCAATTTGGCAGTTCGTTATAAACATAAAATAGGGCTTGATGATACGCTTGATGTATTCCCTTGTCATGGCATTGGCGGAATTATGGGAATGATTTTTACAGGGATTTTTGCCGATAATGTAGGATTGGTTTATGGGCAAACAAGCACCTTTTTATACCATTTGCTTACTTTATTTATCGTTGCAATATTTACTTTTGGAGGTTCTTATTTTTTATATTTTATTACCGACAAAATAATTCCTATGCGTGTAATTTCAGAAAAAGAAGAACTTGGTTTAGACCTAAGCCAACACAACGAAGTTGCTGCAAGTATTGCCACAATGACCGCAAAATATAGCGAAAAACAATAAGCAAAATTACCTAAACATTCCTACAAAATTGTTACAATTTTATGTAGGAATGTTCTTTGCAAATGTAATTTTAAAATAGATATTATTAAGTTCTGTAGCATAGATTTAGTCGGGGACGACTTAGTCTGTGCTTATAAATTATTGGTAATCAAGGAGTTACAGGCACATACTAAAGCCTATGCTACAAACCTTAATAACATCTACTATCCTAATAAAATTAAAAAATTAAAAAATTAAAATTTCTTGCTTCCATTTGCTTGATAAACATACCTAAACGTAAAATACCTTGCAACCGCAGTAGCAGAAACCACTGAAGGTGCATCTTTGTAGTAACTCAAAATTTCTACTTTTGCAAACTTGCCCTCACCTGTTTTGATAACCAAAACTTTGCCTGCTATTGGACTAATCCAATTATTTGCAGCATCATAGTTATACCAACCTTTGCCCGAACCTATTGTAATAGCAAGTGTTGTAGTAGTTTCATCAGTGGCAAATGTTTGCGTAGCCGAAATTTCTTTCAATTCATCAAACAAACCTGTAAAAATATAAGCACCACCTTGTCCTTTGCGAACTGCACCACCATTGACAATAATGGTTGTGCCTCTAAAGCCAATATCCCATTTTGTAGTAGCACTATCCGTATTTGCAACTACTGAATTAGTAGCAAAACTAAATAGGGTAAACTTTCCTGTTGGGGCTTGTGGTTGCCCTGTTGTTGGGTTTACGGTTGCATCAGCAGCCAAATTACTTACTGTTTGAGCCACCAAAGGTTTTTCTGGTGCAACAGTTTCGTCTTTTGAACAAGACGAAAATAGAAATGAAGTAGCAAAAGCCACGATTGCGAAATTAAAATGTAATTTGTTCATTGTTAATGAGTTATAAAGTTAAAAAAATTGTAGCATAGACCTCAGTCTGTGCTTTCTACAACTATAGACCTAAAATTTCTCTAAGAAATGTTGGTTCTGATTTTAAATAAATTTGTAGCTGTTTATGTACGATTGTCAAGGTGCAAAAGCACCATTGCCAACGTATCTAAACAATTAAATAAATTTAATAAAAACTAAAGATTTCCATTTTGGATATTCCTTTGCCACTAAAGCTATATTTGCTAATAAAAGCAAAGCCGTTTGTAGCAATTCTACGAAGTCGTTTGGTTCGAGAAATACGTGAAAAAGAAAAATATTTAGCGAAATTGGCAATAAAAGCACCGCACCCACAAAACGCATAACTTGGCTCAAAACCATGATACCAAATAGCAATTCGCAAATTCCGAGCAGTTGCCAAAAATAATTAGTCTGTTTCATACCAAAAATGTAATTTTTGATTTGTAAGACCTCGATATTTTCTTTGAGTTTTGTAACCCCTTCTTTCTCAAAGGTTTCTATCATTTGTGTAGGTGCTGGAATTGGTTTTGCAAATTTTTGATAACCACCATAACACATCATTCCGCCCACAAAAAGGCTTAATAAAAGATAAATAATTGTTGTAATTTTCATTTTGAGTTAATTTTAATGTAGAACGGACTTTTAGTCCGTTGAATAATTTAGTTTATTATCATTAATTTAAACGGACTAAAGTCCGTTCTACAGCTTTCAATTCAAGCAAGGTTTCATTTCATAAGCCAATACATAGATTGCAAAAACAGTTTTTGCTCGTGTAAGTATTTTGCTTAAATCGTAGATTTCGTAGGAAGTTAGTACCAATGAAATGACATTATTCAAAGAAATCCAGATTTCTTTTGTATCTGTTTTTTCTATATATTGTTGTTTCAAAAGTTCAATATGGTCGCAAAGTTTCTCAAATTGTTCTTTGCTAATACACGCAGCCGTAGTGCCAAAAGCTATTTGAAGATAGTTGCATTGGATACAATACGCCACATAACCTTTTTCAGAATAAGACAAAGTTTTGGTAGTACACATTTTTTGATGTTAGTTTTGGGTTAATAAAATTTACTTTTTATTATTATTTAGGTACGTTGTCAATGGTGCTTTTGCACCTTGACAATCGTAGAAATACCTACTTTTATACGATTGTCAAGGTGCGAAAAGCACCATTGACAACGTATAAAAGATAAATATTTACAAAACCTTAAAATTTGCACCTATCCACAACAATCTTCCTGCTAAATTTGGAATATTTTGTGTATCTTTTTGGTCAAAAACATTGTCAATTCCTGCTTGTAACCGCAATTTTTGTTTAAAAAACTCTTTGGAAGCCGAAATATTACAGGTAAAATAACCCGAAATATATTCACTATCTTCGTCCAAAATAAGGTTGCCATTGCTATCTCCCAAACCATAACGACCTCGATAAAAACCTCGCAAAGTTGCCGAAATTCCTTTTGCACTATTTTCATAAAAAACTTTTGCATTTAGCGTATTGGCACTTCTTCCAAACAAGCCACCATAATCTGCTTCGGTAAGTCTGGTAGTAACAAAAGTTATAGGATTTCGCCTAAAAATTTCGCCTCTATGGAGTTGTTCTACTATTTTTTTGTCTTTTGCTTGCAAATATTGATAACCTGCGGATAATGTAAGTTTTTTGTTAATTTTGTAACTTATATCAAATTCTAAACCTTGTGTAAATACTTGATTTAGGTTGCGATAACTAAATATATTCTGCCCATTTGTTTTGCGAGCAAAAGCCTGCGTTTCTATCAAATTACTAATATCATTTCTAAAAAAATTAAGACTAATTATAATGTTATCTATTGGCGTAATTTTCGCACCAAAATTATAGGCAATAGAACTTTCGGCTTGCAACTTTCCTATTTCTGAAGGATTAAGTAAAATTTCTGTAATTTGATTTTGGGCTTGCAATTTTGCCAAAGCTGCGGGCAGTTCCTCTGTTCCAAAAACCGAATAACCTGCTACTGCATTGCTAAAATTTAGGTATAATTGCCGAAAATCTGGAGCTTTAAAACCTGCACCAATAGAACCCCGCAAAGCAATTTTTTTTGTCAGTTCATATTGTAAAGACAGTTTTGGACTAAATTGTGAGCCATAAACCGTATGATTATCTAATCTACCACCAAATATTACATTCCATTTTTCTGTTGGCAGCCATTCATATTGCCCAAAAATATAGTTGGTTGTAAATGTTTTTATGCCTTCATACCTTGTGGCTGCAACAGTTTCCCAAATATTGCCACCGCCAAAAATGAAAATATGTTTTTCAGAAGCTATATATTCGGCTTGCAATTCGGGACGTAAAAAAGTTTGGCGGAAAAAACTTTCATCAAATATTTCGTTGTTTTTCAAATAATTATCCCTCGAATTGGTTTCATAAATAGAGTTGTAGAAACGAAATTGCGTTTTCAATTTTTTTGTAATATTGTAATGCAATACAGGATTGAGGTTAAAATCTTTCACTTGTCCGTTTCCTGATACAAAAGCAGGATTTTGTAATGTGCCAACATCATAGTTATTTTGTTGATTTTCAATGAAATAACGTGCAGAAATTGCTAATTTTAAGGTTTTTGTAAATTCATAACTCAATTTTCCTTGTATTGTGTAGCTATGAAAAGGCTCTACAGTTTGCCCAAAAGTTGCGGGTGTAAAATCATAACCATTGGTAGCATAACGATTTACAAAAATATTTCCATGCAATTTTTTATATTTCAAAGCAGCATTCAAACCAAAATCTAAAGTATTGTTTGTGCCATAACGGCTTGATAAGGAGATACTTGTCTTTTTAGGATTTTCAGTAATAATATTCACAACGCCTGCCAAAGCCTCTGAGCCGTATAAACTTGAACTTGCACCTTTGATAATTTCAATTTGCTTGATATTGCCAACTGCCAACCGAGAAAGTTCTAAAGTTCCCGCAGTTCTGCCAATTAATGGTTCTCCGTCTATCAAAATCAGCGTATAATCAGGGTTCATTCCTTGCATTTGTATTCCGTTTCCGTGATTTGCCTGAATTGCCAAGCCTGTTTGTTCTTGCAAAACTTCATTTAACCGCAAACTTCCCATTTGCTGAATTTGCTTTTGCGAAATCAATACAACAGGCATCGGAATAGCAGAAAGCATTTTCTCACTTCTTGTGGCTGTTACCACCACTTCAGCAAGTTCTTTAGATTTTGTGGTATCTTTTATTTGTTCTTGTTGCTGGCGTTTTTGTGCATGATGCTGTGAATTATTGTGTGCATTACATCGCATATAACTCACAGAACATACACAAGACATAAAATAAACGAATAAATGAAGATTTGTAGGTAGTTTGTTCATCTGTGTAGTGATTTTGTTTTGTGATTTTGTGCTGCAAAGATTATTTATATTTAGACTAATTCCAAATAAAGTTCAAAAATTATTTGGAATTAGTCTAAATAAATATAAAATTTGCATTATAAAAAGTTTTATACGTTGGCAATGGTGCTTTTTAGCACCTTGACAAACGTATAAAAATGGTAGAGTGAAGATTATACGCTTGTCAAGGTGCTAAAAAGCACGGGGCTGCCATCAGTCATTGCCAACGTAATCTCAAATTATTAACATTTTAAACAATTTAACTTATTGATTATGAAGTATTTATCATTTTTAGCAATGTCTTTATTGCTATCTACAGCAACACAAGCCCAAAACAAAGAAGATGCAACCGCCATCAAAAATATGTGTGGTTGCTATGAAGTTACTTTTGAATTTGGCGAAACCTTTTCGCCTGATAGTAGCTACAAATTCAAGGAAAATTACAAATCTGGCGGTTTGGAATGGGTGCAATTAGTGGAAGACGAAAAGAAAAAAATTGTGTTACAACATTTATTAATTGTAGAAGATAGTCTTGGTAAAAAATCTATGGTAAAACATTGGCGACAAGATTGGTTATTTGAAAACACAGATTTTTATCTATTTGACAAAGAAACTTCGTGGAAATTTGTGCAATTACCAAAAAATCAAGTGAAAGGTCAATGGACACAAAAAGTATTTCAAGTAGATGATAGTCCTCGTTATGAAGGTACGGCAACTTGGGTTCACGTTGATGGTCGTCATTATTGGGAAAATACGACAGATAGTCCATTGCCACGCCGAGAATTTACCAAACGCAATGATTATAATGTGTTGAAACGCAGAAATAGACACGAAATTACAGCTTGGGGTTGGTTGCACGAACAAGATAATGATAAAGTTTTGCGTGCAGATAATCAACAAGATAAGACTATTGCCAAAGAAAAGGGTTTGGATAGTTACAAAAAAGTGGAAGATAGCAAATGTGCTTTTGCTCAACAATGGTGGGCAGCCAATCAAAATTTCTGGGCAGAAGTTCGTAAAGAATGGGCAGAAGTTTATGCAAAAAATAAAAACTTGCAATTAGAAAAAACGGTTAATAAAATGCCTTTATTTATGCACTTATTTCCACTAAAACCCGAACAAACCGCAGAGATTAAGCCTGTGATACAACAGTTTGTAAAAAAATAATTACTATTTTGGCATACTTTGTCGTTGTTTATTTTAATTAGTAAACAACGACAAAACTTATAGCAATATCAACCTTGTCATCAAAATTTCCTTAAATTTTCGCAAAATTGAAATAATTTTGAGTAAATCATCTTTTTTAACACAAGAATAACTTTCAGAAGAACAGTAATCTTTTCCCTCCATAATTACAAAAGTCCATTGTTTGCCAATAATTTCTACGCCATACAAAGGAATTCCTGTTCCATTTTTTGCCTGCCCAATGAGAAAAGCCTCTAAAAGTTGTGCCATTGGCTCGCCATGAGGATTTAGTTGTGGTTTGTATTCTTGAAAATGAAAATATGGATTTTCATGAACATTTAACAAGCCTTTTGCAATCATAAAATCAGATTTTACTTTTAGTTTTGTACCCTCAATAGTTGCTGAAATTATTTTGTCAAAATAACCAACAATTCCATTTTCATCACGCAACCAACCCAAATCTAAAATATGGGCAATAAATTTCATTTTCAAATCTTCTTCACTCCAACCTTCCAAATTATCAATAGCCTCGCCAAGTTTGCGGTCAAAAATTCCTTGTTCTACCACGTCTAATGTAGGCATACCTACATTAAGCCATTCTGTCATTAGTGGCGTATAGTATTTTTTGATACGATTTAATTTAAAAGTTTTGATAAGTTCTGCCTCTTTCCACTCTTTGCCTGTGCTTTCCTCATCTTCGTCTATTGCTTTTCTTCTTTTTGCCATGTTGCTACGTGTTTATTTACAAAGATACAAAATCAAGGTAGAAACCTACATTAATATCAACCTTGTCATCAAAATTTCCTTAAATTTTCGCAAAATTGAAATAATTTTGAGTAAATCATCTTTGTCTGTCGAGTCATAGCTTTTAGAAGAACAATAATCTTTACTCTCCATAATTACAAAAGTCCATTGTTTGCCAATAATTTCTACGCCATACAAAGGAGTTCCTATTCCATTTTTTGTCTGCCCAATGAGAAAAGCCTCTAAAAGTTGTGCCATTGGCTCGCCATGAGGATTTAGTTGTGGTTTGTATTCTTGAAAATGAAAATATGGTTTTTTGTGAACATTTAGCAAGCCTTTTGCCAGCATAAAGTCAGATTTTACTTTGAGTTTTGTTCCTTCAATAGTTGCTGAAATCATTTTATCAAAATAACCAACAATTCCATTTTCATCACGCAACCAACCCAAATATAAAACATAGGTAATAAATTTCATTTTCAAATCCTCTTCACTCCAACCTTCCAAATTATTAATAGCTTCTTTGTGTTTTTGGTCAAAAATCTCTTGTTCTCCTACTGTAAGTGTTGGGAGAGAAACATCGAGCCACTCTTTCATTAAAGGTGTTTGATATTCTTTGATACGATTTAAGCCAAAAGTTTCAATAAGTTCTGCCTCTTTCCACTCTTTGCCTGTGCTTTCCTCATCTTCGTCTATTGCTTTTCTTCTTTTTGCCATTTTTATAAGTGTTTATTGGCAAAGATAAGAAAAAAATAGCACAAAAACTAAGGGAAATTTTGTGCTATTCTTTATGAGAAAATGATTAAGTAATTAGACACAATAAAAGACTATTTTCCTATAAATAAACAGATTTTAGATTTTGTTTGTAACTTATTAATTATCAATAAAGTAATCCGTAGTTCACGTTAATTATCTAAAAAGTCAATACAATTTATGCAATTAGGCATTTTTAATAAACCGTATCAAATCACGCACTTGTCCCAAAAATTGTGTATCTTCTGCCAATTTAGACAATACATCTTCTGATTTTTTGCTTAGTTTTTCGTGTTCTACTTGGTTTTGTACCTCGAGATTTTCCATCTTTATCTTTGTATTTTTTATCGTATTTTTTAAAGATTCTACCTCTTTTAATTGTTGACTTACAGAAGACAATGGATTAGATTTATCTAACTGTGCTTCGAGTGTTTCTAAACGTACCCGCAAATCTGTAGTAATTGTACGTAATTCGTAGGCATCTTCGCGTGGATACAATACCTCCTGACGAATACTATATAGGCGTTGGATAATGTATGCCTGCAAACGAATAGCAGGACGTAATGCCATTAGCAACAACGCTAAACCTGCACCCCAATAACCAATCGGGCTAATTTGGAAATATGCCAGCATACCAAAAGTAGAGGCAGATAACAAGTGCATAGCAATAGCAATTAATAAAAATCTTTTTGCTATTTTTTGCACATATTCCAAATCTGTAGTATTGACTTTTAGGTTTTTTTCTTGCGAAATTCGGGCTTCGTCTAACACTTCTTTAGCTTGAAAGTGCATATTCCAAGGCAGGGTTACCGCAATCAGCAACCACCAAAAGGCAGCAACTCCCACTATCCAATCAATAAATGTACCTTTGGGAACTTGTAACCATTGCAAAATGCCAAAAAGTATTAATACCAAAAAAGTAATAGAAACAAGTGTCGAAAAAACATCTTTTGAGTTCATATTTGTTTAAATTTATAGGTGTGATAGCTAATTGTAAATTTTTAGTGGTAAGTAACAAGAAAAAATTAAATGATAGTTTTGTCATTTTGAGTGGGGCTGCCACCAGCATAGCGAAGAATCTGAATTATTGAAATTTTGACGCAATAAAATCAGATTCTTTGCTTTGCTGGTAGCAGCCCCGCTGAGAATGACATTTTTGTAAATGTCAATATCTAATTATTCTTTTACTATTTTTTGCACCATCTTGTTATTTTCATTCCAAACACTCAAGATATACATTCCTGTTGGCAAATCTGCAATAACTTTACAAAGTTTGCTTTCTATATTTTCAATATTTCCTTCCCACTGTAGCAATTCTACCCCCAACATATCGGTTAGATATAGATATACATTTGCATTTTTTGACAAATTCGTATGTAGTGCTACTTTGTTGGTAGATGGATTTGGTAATATCTGGAATAATTGTGTTGGGTTATCCGTATTTGTTTGCACAACAACTTCTAAACGACTGTAAGTTATTTTACCATCTATGTCTATTTGTTTTAGGCGGTAATAGCTTGTTTGCAGATATTGTATATCCAAAAATACATAATTTTTGCTTGTTGTTAGGTTTTGTTTATCTAAATTTTGAACAAATCCAATGCTTTGAAAATTACTTCCATCGGTGCTTTTTTGAATTTCAAAACCTTTGTGATTTTCTTCGCCAATGGTCTGCCAAGTCAATTCTACGGTGCTATTATTTTGTTTTTTGGCTTTGAAATAGGTCATCGTAACAGGCAAAATTACCAATTCTGGTGCTGCAGTCCAAGGCGAAAAACCTGCTATATTATCTGCAAATACTGTTTTTGCAACCGTATTATGGCAAGAGCCAACGGCTGCGGGGCTTGCTTGCATTGTCCATGGGCTTTGTCCACGATAGAGTCTAAAACTTGCACTACCATCAGAAAATCCAACCCCAACCAAATCTCGTGGCGAATAATAGATTTTCATGGTGGCACTGCTTACGGCTACCGAAGGTGCAATGTAGAAAACTTTTCGAATGCTACTTGTTGGAGTTCCTACTACTTTGCAATGATACCTTTCTATGCCTACTGTGCCTGTGATGCCATTGGTAAGCTCGATGCCCAAACCTGCAATATCTGTACCTGCTGTACCGTTAAGGGTGCGTAAACTTGCCCCTACATAACCTCCTTTGATGTCGTTATAATACGTTGCAGTGTTATCGGTTACGACTAAACTCGAAGCCCTATTTTCTACTAAAGTTCCTGTAGTTCCCAAATTGGCATTAAATCCGTTTAAATCTATCATACCTAAGCTAACACGTAGTTGGTTGCTTACATTAATATGGCTTAGTAATTTTACATTACTGCTATTACTTCCATTAAGATTATAGAAAGTTTCGGGACTTGTATTGGTAAATATTGTTTGTGTTGCTACGCCTACGCCATTGATTTTACCATTTCCTTCGAGAAAATTAGCTGTGCTTAGATTGTTTATCCAATTTCCATACAAATTAATTGTACCATCTACAGTTGCATTGTTGCTATCGTCCATGTCTAAAATCCCTGTTCCCGAAATAGTCAAATTTCCATAAACATCAAGACGATTATTGGTATTACTTCTCAAAATTAGAGATAATCTATTAATGTCTATGTTATTACATTGTGCAATACTTCCAAAATCTGTTGCATAGGTAGCAGTAGCAGAAATAGTCGGGTTATTGCTTGCCGTTGCGTCTATGGTTACGTCTATGGTTGGGTCTGGTACTGCCAAACTTTCCCAATTACTACAATCAAACCAATTTGTACTATTACTACCAAGCCATTTGCCTGCGGTTATTGTGCCTGTAGTAATACTGAAATTAGGAGAAGTTGCTGCATTATAAGCACTACAGTCTGTATAAGTAGTCCAATTTGCAATACCATTGATACGATTAATCCAATTTCTTTGTGTGGTAATGGTTGTAGTACCTGTATAACGAACATAATTTCCTGCTGAAATACTTGCAGAAAAGCATCTTGTATTAGGATATAAACCCGAATCTGAAGTAGTGTTTGCAAAATCACTCCAAACATTAAGGCTATTAAAAGCAAAAAGTATTCTTCCCCCAGCATAAGTAGCATTATGACTTCCTGTTGGATTATTCCAAGTTCCTCCTTGCATAAAATAAAGTTGGTCGCCACTACCATTCATATTTAAGGTTGCACCACCTCCTATCTCACTAAAAGACCAGCCTGTAACTGTTGGAGTTCCTGAAGTGGGAAGTCTAAAAGTAATTTTTGTACCTGCAACAATGGTAGCTGCTGCGGTGTAGGTACATCGCAATACTCCTTCACTATCTCCCCATTGATTTGCATTGGCACGTTGCCAACCGTTGTCGGTAATATCCAAAACAGTCCCTGTGAGAATATCTTTGAAACAAATAAAAGTAATAAAATCACTATCATCACCCGAACAAGAAAAATCATTGGCATTAAAAGCCACCATTGCAATATCACCAGGGTATAAGACGGTTGTAGTAGGTGAAACAGTAACACTTCCACTAACAGTAACCGAATTAGTTGCACCGCCACCCGCAATATTAAGGATTTCGCTGTTGTAATTTGCAGTACTTAGTCCTGCTTTTAGGCGTACATAAATGGTATTGGAACTAAGTGTGCCTGTGCCTGTATAACTAATGCTTACAGATACAGGGCTAAAACCTGTAGTAGCACTTGTTGCCGATACTTCATAATGGCTGGAGGCACTAATGGTAATATTGCCACCTCCTGCTGTCAAATTATTTGCACTAAGCGTAAAGCTGGAAGCCGTTGAAGGTCCAAAACCTTGAGCATAGGTAAGCCCCGTTAAAGTAGTTGGGCTTGGGGTAATAGTTGGGGGATTGGTAACATTGCCACTAATTGTAACAGAACTTGTCGCACCACCACCCGAAATATTGAGGGTTTCACCATTGTAATTTGCAACACTTAAGCCTGCTTTTAGTCGCACATATACAGTGTTGGAGGCTATAGTGCCTGTACCTGTATAAGGAATAGTAACCGAAGTAGCACTAAAACCTGTAGTAGCACTTGTAACAGAAACTTCATAATTGGTAGAGGCATTAATGGTAATAGTGCCACCACCCGCAGTCAAACTACCTGCACTAAGCGTAAAAGTAGAGGCAGACGAAGGACCTGTGCCAAGTACATACGTAAGACCTGTAAGCGAAGTAGGCGAAGGTGTAATAGTTGGAGGTTGGATAATGGTTTGTATGCCTCCCGCAGTAGCAGAGCCAGATTTACTACCTGCCGAAAAACTAATATCTGTATTGGCAATAGCATTGACCGAAATAGTATTATTGACGACTGCAGCACTTGCAATATTGGCGGTTACAAAAATATAGCCTGTACCTATAGGAATACTCTGTGCCGTAAAACTCGGAAAAACTTGTGAACCAGCACCTAAACCTGTAGTTTTGGTAGATAACAAGGTTGCAGTACCTGCGTTAAACGTAGCTCCTGTTTGATACCAAACTTTTAAATTGGATAAATCTGTAGCAGCGTATGTGCCTGCGGTAGTGATAGTTAAGCCTGTCAAATTTGCGGCGGCTGTGGTTACGCCTATTTCAAAGGCGGAAATTACTCGATTACTTAACCCTTGAAAAACACTATTGTCCGTTATTTGGGAAGGGGAAGAAATGGCAATATTGGGGGTGGCAGAGAGAGTTGCTGTAACTCCAACATTATCTAAACCTAATCCTTGCGAATTTGCACCAATGGTATTAAACACCCATCTTAAATAAAAATCTCCACTATTGGGAATATTTATACCTGTTATACTTACAGTTCTGTTTACTACACTACCACCACTAAAAGTATAAGATGAAGAACCTGTTGCAAAAACTCCACTTGCAATATCTCCAGAAGTCCTCGATGTCCAAGTAGTGCCGTCTGTTGATGTAAAAAAAGTAATAGAAGCAAGATTAGTATTTATTCTATACCTTTCTACATCAAAAGTAATTATAATGTCATTTATTTGAAAACCTGACGTATTCCTATAAAATGCTAAAATAGAATTGGGACTTGCATAACTTCCTGAAGTCATAAATCCTATTGCCCTATCTGTTGTGGTTGTTCCATTGCCCCAATTATACACACTCCCTGTAGTTGGTGTTCCTGAACTTGCTTGTGCTATGGTGGCTGTTAGATTTGAGCCTGTATTATAGTTTGCTGTGATACCTGCTGCTGACATTTTCCAATTACTAGGCAAACTTGCGGTGGAACTTGCACCTATTGTAAAATTCTCTGTAACTGTACTTGCACTTGAAATAGCTATCTGCCCCATCAATTTTGTATTTCCGCAGAAGGCAATCCACAACAATAAAAGTATTGTGTACTTGTATTTATTTTTCATAATAACTCGTTGTTTTAAAGTAAAAAAATTAGGCGTGTATAAAAGTTAGCCTAAGTTACAACAAAGTTATAAATATTACAAGTAAAAATAAGGTAATTTTAGATAAATTGTAGGTTAAATTTTTCCTTGCAAAAAAGGTACAAAACGCCATAAATATAGGGTTTTGTACCTTTTTGATAATTTTTTAAGGGACTAAACTATTCATATAATTTTCTCTGAAATTAGAAAAATTTATATTTTCTGTATTTTTAAACAGTTTGCTAAAGTGTGCGGGGTCATCAAAACCCAAAGAATTTGCAATATCTTTTCCACTCATTTCGGTAAATAGTGCTAATTTTTTGGCTTCGAGCATAATGCGTTGTATGATAATATCTTTTGGGGTAATATTTGCTTCTTGTTTGATGGTTTGGTTGAGATAGGAGGCAGTAAGTCCCATCATTTCGGCATAATCACTTACCTTGTGTTTGTTGGCAAAGTGTAAATTTACCAATGCTTTAAACTCTTTTACAATATTAAAAGCCCTATTAATATTTGTCATTAGGGTATCATTGTGTGCTTTATGAATACGTTTGCAACCTAAAAAGAATAATCTTAACAAACTCCCTGCTATTTCATTCGTAAATTCATCGGTGCTTTCTGTTTCTCGGTGTAATGCCTTTATCATTTGGTGAAATAGCTTAGAAATCTCTTCAGAAATAGTAATAGGTTCATTGGTATCAAAATCATAAAAAACGCCAAGTTGATGTATAAATTCGGTATAAATTCCACTTTGTAACAAAAAATCATAATTAAACATTACTACAAATCCTTTTGGATTAGGTTGTAATCGAATATGATAAATTTGTTCTTGATTAATAAAATAAATTGTATTGGGTTTTATTTGGTATGTAGTAAAATCTATTAAATGTTCTCCTTGTGCTTGTTGCACCAAAACAATGGTATAAAACTGCTGTCTATGTGGCAAAATAGTTTTTTCTGCATATTCGGCTTCTATTTGTAGCAAGGTCTTAACTACCAGAGGCTGTGGCAAGTTTTCGATACGTTGAATATCATCGAGGCAAATAATGGGATTTGGCATTTTTATTTTAGTTTAGTAAGGAGGTAGAAGTAAAGAAGGTCAATAGTTTTAATAGGCTGTTTTAAAACACAAAACTACAAAAGTTTTACCAACTTTTGTAGTTTTGTAAATAGTTTTATCTTTTGTTTAATATTTTTTAGCAAATGGACTATATTTTTTTTCTACCAACTGCTTAATAACATCTTTGGTTTCTTCTTTTGCTTTGAAGTCGCCAACTAAAACGGCATAGGTTTTTTTGCCATCACTGCTTGTCGCTGTTTGCACATAAACAGTGCCTATTTTCAAGGCTTCAATGGTTTTTGCCTCGTCTATTGCCCGATTTTCCTCTGTAAAATTACCTGTTTGAATACCAAAACCTTGTGGTTTTTGTTTTTTGCCTGTAATGTCATATACTGCAATTTCTTTGAACAAAGTGCTTTTTTTGTCGGCTTCAACTTTAGGTTTTGTTTCAACTTTTGTTTCGGTTTTCACTTCTGTTTTGGGTGCAGCAGCTATAATTTTTGTGCTGTTTTTGTCTGCATTTTTGTCTGCATTTTTGTCTGCATTTTTGTCTGCATTTTTGTCTTTTTCGGCTTTTATTTTATCTGCCTTTTCTTTTTGTGTTGCTGCCAATTTTTCGGCTTTTTCGGCTTTCTCTTTTTGTGCTTTAGCCAATTTTTCAGCTTTTTCTTTTTGTGCTTTAGCTAATTTTTCGGCTTTTTCTTTAGCTAATTTTTCGGCAGCTATTCTTTTTGCCTGCTCTTTTGGGGTTTCTTTTGGTGTTTCTTTTTCTTGTGTTTTGGCAATATTTTTATCCTCTTTTTTGCTTGGCGAAGGAGCAGTAGCCAATATTTGTCTTAAATTTGCAGACCTTGCTACGCCCAATGCTACGATTTCGG